>DASQBH010000102.1:0-3821 GCA_035635315.1 Longimicrobium sp. | reverse complement strand
TCACCGGGAAGTGTGGGGCGGCGAACCTGGAGCAAAACCAGGGTACGTAAGAGCGCCCCAACGGGCGCTGACCCACCTCACGGCCGCCAGGGCTCCTCTTCCTCGCCCTCGACGGTGTTCTCCTCCTTCAGCGCCTGGGCGGCGTGGGTCCAGAGGGCTTCCAGCAGCGGGTCCAGCCCGCGCTGCGCCACGGACGAGATCACGAACTGCCCCCACGCCTCCGGCGCATTCACCTTGGGCGCCGGCCAGTCCGGGGGCAGCAGGTCGGCCTTGGTGAACACGACGGCGTGCGGCTTGGCGGCGAGCTCCGTGGAATAGTGGCGAAGCTCGTCGCGCAGCTTGTCGTACTCCGCCTGGGGCTCCAGCGCGTCGGCGGGGATCATCAGCGCCAGCGTGCGGGTGCGCTCGATGTGGCGCAGGAACTGGTGCCCCAGCCCCTTCCCTTCGTGCGCACCCTCGATGATCCCCGGGATGTCGGCCATCACGAAGGTGCGGCTGCCGGAAAGCTGCACCACGCCCAGGTTGGGCGTCAGCGTGGTGAACGGGTAGTCCGCCACCCGCGGCGTCGCCGCCGACACCGCGGAGAGCAGCGTGCTCTTCCCCGCGTTCGGCTCGCCGACCAGGCCCACGTCCGCGATCAGCTTCAGCTCCAGCGCGATCCGCCGCTCCTCGCCGGGCTCGCCGGGGTCCGCGCGGCGGGGCGCCTGGTTGGTGGCCGTGGCGAACCGCGCGTTCCCCCATCCCCCCTTGCCGCCCTTCGCCACGACGAACTCGTCGCCGTCACGCAGCAGTTCGCCCAGCACCTCCTGCGTCTCCACGTCGCGCACCACCGTGCCGGGCGGCAGGCGCAGCACCAGGTCGTCGCCGCTGCGGCCGGTGGAGTTGGAGCCGAAGCCCTTGGCCCCGTTCTCCGCCTTGTACTGCTGGCGGTACCGGTAGTCCATCAGCGTGGTGAGCTGGGCGTCCGCGCGCAGAATGACGTCCGCGCCGCGCCCGCCGTCGCCGCCGTCGGGGCCGCCGCGCGGCGTCATGGACTCGCGCCGCATGGACGAAGCCCCCGGGCCGCCGTCGCCCGCCTTTACGTTGATCTCCGCGTAATCCAGGAACACCGCGTCTCCCCGTCCGTCTTTATGTGTGCCGTCCAGAAATTCCGCCGTAACTGCTTGCTGCAACCGCGGATGTGGGCGTGCCCCTCCGCTGCGCTCCGGGTCGGGCTGCGCGCGCACTAGGGCACGATACAACTGTGCCCAAGTGCGCCGAGCCCCCGGCGCTCACCATCCTCGACGCGATCCCGCCGCGCTCGTGCATGCGCGCCGGTTTCTCGGCCCTGCGGGCGCGCATCCCTCACGCACCCGGATGTCCGGGCGTCACCCATTCACCCGTTCGCCTTCGCGCGAATCTCGCCCCAGAGCGCGTGCACCCGCGCCGCCTCGTCCGGCTCCAGGAACCCGCAGGCGATCTCCACCGCCGCGTCCACCTCAGCGACCGACGCGCCGGCGTTCAGCGCGCCGCGCAGGTGCGAGTGCAGCTGGCGGGGCACCTTCCACACCGCCAGCAGCGCGGCGATGCACAGCTCGCGCGTCTTCAGGTCCAGCCCGGGCCGGCCGATCACGCGGCCGTAGCCGCCGGTCACCATCCACCCGTCCACGTCGGGGTGCAGGCCCCGCACGTTCTCGCGCAGCTTGCCGTAGTTGGCGCCGTAGACCGCCGCGCACACCCGCTCGCCGCGCGCGGGCCACGCCGCCGGGTCCTCGCCGCTCTCCGCCGGCGCGGGAAGGCCGCTCACCTCGCGCCAGGTGCCCAGCGCGTTCAGCGCGTCGGGAAAGCCGATGAAGAGGTGCGCCTGCAGGATCACCTCCTCCACCGCGCGCGCGTCCGCCTCCTCGCGCGCCACCTCCATCTCCGCGCGAATGGCGCCCGCGTGGCGCGTCCCCAGCGCCGCGGAAAGTCGCAGCAGCGCGGCGCGCCCCGCGTCAGGCATCGTCCGCCCGCCGAACGAGCGTCACGGCCGGACCGTCAAGCCGCGGCCGCTTCATCCGTCGCTCCCGCTTCCGCCTCCACCGCGCGCAGGCGGATCGACGGGCGCACCTGGCCCGTCACCTCGCCCCGCGTGTTGGCCACCTCCTGGAACACGAAGGCGTGCAGCGCCCCGAAGTCGTCTTCGGAGATCAGGTCCAGCTCGCGCAGCACGCCGGCCACCGCGGGGGCCACCGCGCGCGCGCTGCCGTCCTCGATCTTCAGGGCGATCCCCAGCTCCGCGCCGGGCACGCCCACGCAGTACACCCCCTCCGCGCCCGTCTTGGCGAACACGCGCCCCTCCGTCACCCGCGCCAGCTCCGTGCAGATGCGCCCCTCGCCCGCCACCATCTCCGGGTGCGCCGCCATCGCCTGCACCACCGCCGCCGGGCCGGGCTCTCCCCGCCGCGCCGCCGCCGCCAGCCCCGCGTATGCCAGCGCCATCTGCCGCAGCGGAAGCGCGTAGCACACCACCCCGCATCCGTCCACCCCCAGGCCGATGGCCTCCGCGGGCATCTGCGTCCAGCGCGCCACCTCCGTCAGCAGCCGGGCCTGCACCGGGTGCTCCACCCGCTCGTACCCTTCGGGCTCCCAGCCGCGGGCGCGGGCCACCGCCATCATCCCCGCGTGCTTGCCGGAGCAGTTGTTGTGCAGCCGCACCGGCTCCAGCCCCTGCTCCTGCAGGTCGCGCCGCGTGTCGTCGTCAAACGGGGGGTGGGGGCCGCACGCCAGCGACTCCGCCGTCACCCCGATCTTTTCCAGGAACGACTCCGCCACCTTCACGTGCGCCGCCGTCCCCGAGTGCGATCCGCAGGCCAGCGCCAGCTCGGCCGGCGTGATCCCGAAGCGGTCCATGGCGCCGTCGTCCACGATCGGCAGCGCCTGGATCGGCTTGGCCGCCGAGCGCCAGAACGTCACCCGGTCCGGATCGCCGCTGAACGCGCGCAGCGTCCCGTCCGCGTCCACCACCGCCACGTGCACGCGGTGCGCCGACTCCACCACCGGCGCGCGCATCACCTCCACCACGCTTTCCTGGTCTGGCATCGTCTTCACGGGAAGGCTGATGTATGATCTTCGAACTGACGAAAACTACGGATTTGGGCGTGTCCCTCCGCTGCGCTCCGGGCCGGGCTGCGCGCGCCGTAGGCAACGATACGACTGTTGCCAACGGCGCCGAGCCCCCGGCGCTCACCTGCTCTGGACGCGTTTCCGCCGCGCCCGTGCATCCGCGCCGTGTTCTCGGCCCTGCGGGCGCGCATCCCTCACGCGTGGGGCCCCTCCCCCGACCCCTCCCCGCTCGTTCCTCGTGGAGAGGGGAGAATTCGATCCCGCTTCGAACAAGGTGCGTCGCACCTCCCTCCCCCACGCAGTTTGTGGGGGAGGGCCGGGGAGGGGGCGCCCGCCGTCCACGCCGTACCATCCACACCGCCGGCCTTACTGAAAGCAGCGTGCCCGGCCCACAAAAGAAGGGGAGGAAGGGCACCGATCGTACCCCTCCTCCAGTTCTCGCCGGCCTCGGAACCGGGCCGGCGAGCAGACCGCCGGACGATTCCGCAGCCCTGCGTCGCGCCTCAGCGCCGGCTGGTGGTCTCCCGCGTGGCGCCGGGCGCCTGCTGCACGGAGCGGATGAGCGCCTGCGTGTCGGGCGCCTGCTGCAGCAGGCGGATGGCCTCCTGCAGCACCCGGTCCGTGGGATCGTCGCGGCGCACCGCCACCGGCGGCCCGAACTTGCTGCGCGCGATCTCGTCGATCAGCTGCGCGTCGATAAAGCGCTGGGCGCCGTTGAACTGCTCCAGCGTGACCTC
>DASQBH010000101.1:0-2767 GCA_035635315.1 Longimicrobium sp. | reverse complement strand
GGCCGCCGCGCCGCCCACATCCGCCGGGCCGGTAGCCGCCGCGCCCGCCTTCGCCGCGCCTGCGCCCGTATCCACCACGAGCAGCCGCACCGGCCTGCTGGCCGCGTACACGGCCGCCGTGTTTCTGAGCGCGTTTCTGCTGTTCCTGGTGCAGCCGCTGTTCGGCAAGATGGTGCTGCCGCTGCTGGGCGGCTCGCCGGCGGTGTGGAACACCTGCATGCTCTTTTTCCAGGCCGCGCTGCTGGGCGGCTACCTG
The DNA here is from genome assembly GCA_035635315.1 of Longimicrobium sp. Taxonomy (GTDB): domain Bacteria; phylum Gemmatimonadota; class Gemmatimonadetes; order Longimicrobiales; family Longimicrobiaceae; genus Longimicrobium. The sequence goes on along the minus strand of DASQBH010000101.1, from coordinate 2,511 downwards.
TACGCGCACCTCAGCTCGTCGCGGCTCACGGTGCGGCGCCAGGCCACCGTGCACCTGGCGGCGCTGGCGCTGGCGGCGCTCGCGCTCCCGGTGAGCCTGCGCAGCGCGGCGCCGGAGGGGGGCGCGGCGCCGATCCCCTGGCTGCTGGGGGTGATGGTGATGACCGTGGGCGCGCCGTTTCTGGTGCTGAGCGGCACGGGACCCATCCTGCAGCGCTGGTTCTCGCGCAGCGGCCACCCGCAGGCGGCGGATCCGTATCACCTGTACGCGGCCAGCAACCTGGGGAGCGCGCTGGCGCTGATCGCGTACCCGCTGCTGATGGAGCCGCGGATGCGCCTGGCCGGCCAGAGCGCCGCGTGGACGGCCGGCTACGCCGTGCTGGCCCTGCTCATCGCCGGGTGCGCCGCGCTGGTGTGGAGGCGGGGAGACGTGCCCGCCTCGGTCGATGCGATCGCTGCGGTCGATGGAGTCGCTGCCTCCGACGACGCGCCGGCCGTGGGGCTGACGCTGCGGGAGCGGCTGATCTGGATCGGCCTGGCCTTTGTCCCCAGCAGCCTGCTCCTGGGGGTGACGACGTTCATCACCACCGACCTGAGCCCGGCGCCGCTGCTGTGGGTGCTGCCGCTGGCACTGTACCTCCTGAGCTTCACCTTCGTCTTTGCGCGCCGCCCGCCGATCCCGCACGCATGGATCGTGGCCATGCACCCCTCCGCCATCGCCATCGCGGTGCTGCTGCTGACGGCGGGGTACCTCAAGAAGCCGTCCTTCGCCGTGCCCATGCACCTGCTGGCGCTGTTCGTGATCGCCATGGCGGCGCACGGCGAGCTGGCGCGGCGGCGGCCGCACGTGCGGCACCTGACGGAGTTCTACCTGTGGATCTCGGTGGGCGGCGTGCTGGGCGGCGTGTTCAACGCGCTGGTGGCGCCCGTGGCGTTCAACGAGATCTGGGAGTATCCCATCATCCTCACCCTGGCGTGCCTGGCGCGGCCCTGGCCGGCGGGGCGGATGACGTGGCGCACGCACCTGGTCTTTGCCGTGCGGGCGGCGGCGTTTGCCTGGGGGCTGCTGTACCTGGCGGACAACGAGAGCATGCGGCCCTGGCTCTTTCTCATCCTCGCCACGCTGCTCATCAACCTGCTGAGCGTGCTGCTGGGGCGGGCGCCGCTCTGGCTGGCGGCGTGCATCGGCGCGGTGCTGGTGGTGCGCGCGTCGACGGTGGTGAACGAGCCGGGCATCCTGCTTTCCGAGCGCACCTTCTTCGGGCGCTACAAGGTGGTGGAGTACGACCACGACGGCGGCTTTCACGTGCTGCGGCACGGGAGCACGCTGCACGGCGCGCAGAGCCTGCAGCCGTATCGCCGCCGCGAGCCGCTGACCTACTACCTGCTGCACGGCCCGCTGGGAAGGGTGTTCGCCGCCACGGCCGACCGCGCCGGCAGCCGCCGCGTGGCCGTCGTGGGGCTGGGGACGGGGACGACGGCCGCCTACGCGCGGCAGGGGGAGGACTGGACCTTCTACGAGATCGATCCGGGGATCGAGCGCATTGCCCGCGACACGGCGTACTTCAGCTACCTGGCGGATTCGCCGGCGCGGACGCGGGTGGTGCTGGGGGATGCGCGGCTGTCGCTGGCGCGCGAGACGGACCGCACCTACGACCTGATCCTGCTGGACGCGTTCAGCAGCGACGCCATCCCCGTGCACCTGGTGACGCGCGAGGCGCTGGACACGTACCTGGCGCGCCTGGCTCCGCGCGGGCTGGTCGTCTTCCACGTCAGCAACCGCTACCTGGACCTGGAGCCGGTCATCGCGGCGCTGGCGAAGGACCGGGGGCTGGTGGCACGCGCCGGCGTGGGCCCGCGCGACCGGCGCACGTACGAGAGCACCTCCACCTGGATCGCCCTCGCGCGCTCGGCGGCAGACCTGGGCCCCCTTACCGCCGACGCCAACTGGTGGACCCCCCGCCTGCGCGCCGAGGTGGAGCCCTGGACGGACGACTACTCCAGCCTGCTGACGGTGTTCGATTGGTGAAGGGATCAACGGGTGGGATGAGGTGAGTGTCGTAGATGGCCGATTGAGTGCGGCCCGAAAGACGCCGAGGCGGTACAAAGATGGACGCACTTGACGGATGGACGGTGGCGACGTATCGTTAGTCAGGCGTTCGAACCCGACCCAGAGGTAGTCCCATGAGCACGAGGCCTACGCCTCCCCTTTCGCCCGAAGGTGTGGCGGAGATCGTTGCCGAGATGCAGCGGCCTCCAGAAGACACGCCGGAGCGGCGGGCAACCTTCGACCGCGCGCGATCGGCGGCTTTTCTGGTGCAGCAGGTCATCGCGCGCGTAGGAGCGCTGCGCCGGCCGTAATCCGCTGCTGCCGCCACACCGCATGGCGCGGACGGGGATTCTCCCCGTCCGCGTTTCGATTTTCAGGAGCGAGCATGAGCGAAATTTTCCGCGCAAGCACGGCCTGGAGTGAAGGCGACATGGAGATGCGGACGCTGGACGGTCCGCCTCC
>DASQBH010000100.1:0-8074 GCA_035635315.1 Longimicrobium sp. | reverse complement strand
GCCCGCACGTGCGCGGCCGTGATCGACGGCGCCACGACGCCGGGGTCGTAGCGCATAGAATTCGGCCCGGGCGCGCTGCCGTCCGTCGTGTAGCGCAGCTCGAACGGCGGATTGCCCCGGCCGGAGAGCGCCAGCGAGTTGCCGAAGATGCGCGCACCGTCGTCGCCGCGGACGACCGTCATCGCGTACAGCGCGCCGGGTCGGCCGGGCTCCGTCTGCGCCAGGATGGTGGCGATGCCGGCGTCCGTGGAGAACGGGTTGCCGCCGATCAGCGTCACCCCCCCCGCGGCGCCGAAGGCCACGTTCTCCCACGCGTCCGGCACCACGGCATCGCTCTCGTACCACAGCGCGGCGCGGAGAAAGAGGACGTCCCTGCCGCGCGGATCGATCTCGCGGCCGGAGCGGTCCAGCGACAGGTCCAGCCACCGCGCCGCGCCCGGCGTGCGGATCAGCGCAAAGGCCACCTCTCTGCCACCGATGAACCCGGTGGCCTGCAGCGTTCCCGGCCCGACGTCGACGTTCGGAAAGGTGAACGGCGGATGCGCCAGGTGCGTGCTCATCCGGTCCCGGTCCGGCCCCCGCCGCTCCAGGATGCGGCCGTTCAGCTTGAGCTCCACCTGCTCGCAGTTGCTGAACACGCGGATGGCGGTGCTGCTCGTGGGCGCCCACTCGCTGGCGATCCACACCATCGGGCGCATCGCCCCGTCCGGCAGCCACTCGCCGGCGTCGCGCTGGCTGCGGAAGAAGTGGTACGCGTACTTGGGATTACGGAAGATGTCCATCACCCCCGACGACTCGATGTCGGGGGCGTAGCCGCGGTTGTAGTCGTACATCACCCACACGCCGTCGGCAAACGCGGCCGTCTTGCGGTTGTCGTTGTGCGCTTCCTGAAAGTTGGCCGCCTGCTGCAGCATGGCCCGCTCGCCGTGCCAGCGCAGCTGCCGGCTGTTGCTTTCCGCCGGCGACAGCGCCTGGAACGACTCCTGGTTCAGCCCCGCCGTCATGGCGTAGTATTCCCAGTCGCCGTACTCGCTCACCACGCAGGGATGCTCCGCCTCCTCCGTACATCCCCCGTGCTGGCGCGCCTGGATGAAGACGTCGTAGCCGGGCGTCCATCCGCAGGTGTAGCACTGGTCGCCGGGGTACTCCTCGTGGGCGATGGCGTGCGTGCGGGCGATGAAGCCGGGCGGCATCGCCGTCTCGTTCAGCGACACCTCCCACAGGATCACGCACGGGTGGTTGCGGTCCCGGCGGATGAGCTTCTGGCAGTTGCGGTACTGCAGCTCCTCGAACGCGGGATGCTCGCCGAAGTACTGCCAGCCGGGGATGCAGTCCATCACCACCAGCCCCAGCTCGTCGCAGGCGTCCATGAACGCGGGCGCGTGCGGGTAGTGGGAAAGGCGGATGTAGTCGAACCCGGCTTCCTTGATCTTGCGCGCGTCGCGGTACTGCGCGGCCTCGGGCACCGCGTAGCCGACGTACGGATACTCCTGGTGGCGATTGGCGCCGCGCAGGAACATCGTTTCGCCGTTGATCCGGAACCCCTCGCGGCTGATGTGGATGTGGCGGATTCCGACGCGCGTCTCTTCCACGTCCGCCACCCCCTCCGCCGTCACCACCTCCGTCCGCACCGTGTAGAGGTTGGGCGCGCGGGGGCTCCACAGCCGCGGCGCGCGCACCTCCAGCTCCTGCACAAGGTGGACGTCCTCGTCCGGCCCCAGGACCGTCGCGTCGGACTCCGACGACGCCGCCACGCCGCCGTCCGCATCCACCAGCGTGGTGCGCACGCGAAAGGTGCGCGCGTCCACGCGGTGGCCGTTGCGCACGTGCGTCTGCACCCGCACCGTCGCCGACTCCGCCGAGACGGCCGGGTAGGTGACGAACACGCCGCCCCCCGCGGGCCGGTCCACGAAGAGCGGATCGGTGACGTGCAGCGCGTCCTTCACCACCAGGTGCACGTACCGGTACAGCCCGTGGTACGGGTTGAAGTCCAGCAGGTGCAGCGGCTTGGGCCCGGTGACGGGGTCGTCGCGGTTGTCCAGCTTCACCGCCAGCACGGCCTCGCCGCCGGGGCGGACGTGGTCCGTCACGTCCAGCACGAACGGGAGCCAGCCGCCCATGTGGTGCCCCACTGGTTCCCCGTTCACCCACACCTCGGCGACGTTCATCGCCGCCTCGAAGTGCAGGAACACCCGCTTGTCCGCCGCCTCCGCGGGGAGCCGCAGCGGCAGGCGGTACCAGCAGACGCCCTGCCACTGGTACGTGTCCGACCCCGGCTCGCCCGTGACCAGCGCCTCGATGCGCACCGTGTGCGGCAGCCGCACCGCCTCCCACGCGGCGTCGCCGAACGCCGGCTGCTCCGCGCCGGGCGCGTCGCCCCGGTGGAATCGCCACCCTTCGTCCAGGCGCGCGCGCCATCCGCCCGGCGGCGGCGGGGCGGCGCGCAGGTCCCACGGCAGCATCACGGAAGCTCCCGCCACGGCGACGGTGCGGACGAAGTCACGGCGCTTCACCGGTAGAACACCAGGTCCACGGATTCCACCTCCACTCCGTACGATCCGGGCCGGAGGTCCAGCCCCGGCTCGCGGCGCAGGGAAAGCTGCAGGTGTTCGATGTCGTCCAGGCGCATCAAGTCGCCCGCGCCGCCGCGGCCGCCGGCGGGATCAACCCAGTAGTTCCACGTGCCGGGATACCCCTGCGGCAGCTTGACCCCGCGCGCGACGCGAAAGTCGGCGATGGAGATCGTCCGCGCCTCCCACTCCGGGCCCACCTCCACGGGCGCGCTCCAGCTGGTGCCGTCCGCCTCCATCAGCGTCAGGTGCACCGTCTGCCGCGGCCCCACGCCGCGCAGGGTGATGCGCACGCCCGTGGCCTCCCCCGCCCGCTCGCCCCGCGCGGCGACGCGGTCCATCACCAGCAGCGACGTGGTGTAGTCGTCGGGGGTGATGCCGTCCACGTTGACGGGGAACGTAAAGCGCAGCGCCGCACGCCCCGTGATCGGCGAGGTGATGACCGAGAAGATGCCGTTGCGCCAGCCGTCCCCGATGCGCGAAAACGCCAGCCGTGGTGCGTCGTCGCCGGAGAACAGCCGCAGCGGCGCCTCGTTCGGCACCACCACCGTGCGCCAGACCTCGTCCGTCGAAAAATCCCAGTCCCCCGGCGCGCGCTGCACGCCCTCGGGATACGTCGTCGTCGTGGCGCCGTATCGCACGCTGACCAGGTACTCGTACGGCGCCACGTCCAGCGAGTCCGCGGGGATGGTCGCGCGATAGTCGTACGCGCCAGTGGCCTGCATCGCAAAGCGGCGGAACCAGCCGGCGCCGATGGGGCGGATCCACAGCGTCACCGAGTCCGGCGGTGTGTCGCCCACCACGCGCGCGCTGAACTCCGCCGGAAGGTCCCTCAGGTGCTGCGGCGCCGTGGATGCCAGCACGCGGACGGGGAGCGGATCCGGGTCCGGGTCCGGCGTGTGGAATTCGTCGAACCCCAGCCAGCCGATCCGCGCGGGGAGCGACGCGTGGTCCACCAGTCCGCCCGCGCTCAGCACGTACACGCCCGGCCAGACGGTAAAGCGCCCGCCCTCCGCCTGCGACGGCGCCATGTTCCCCGCCGCCACCGGCTGCACGTGGAAGTCCGCGCCCAGGTCCGGTAGATCGACGCGCATCCCGTGACGGCGGTAGATGGCGCGGGTGACGATCTTGTCCACGCGCTGCATGCGGAAGGGGTCGTCCACGTCCACGGCGTCGGGGTAGACCTCCAGCCGCCAGACGCCCTCACGCACCCGGTCCAGGAAGTACACGCCCTCCCCCTCGTACGCCACCACGGGGGACGATCCGTATCCCGCCACCCGCGTCAGCCGCTCCGGCCGCGGCGGCACCGTCCGCGTGGACCCGGCGTAGAGGAAGGCGTCCTCCGCCGCCATCTCGCTCAGGTCCTGCGCGTAGCTCAGCCGAAAGGGGCCGAAGAGCGTGTCGCGCGGGTAGCCGCCGTAGTCCCCGCCGCGGGGCAGGCGGCGCATGGCCTCCGCCGCGATCACGGCGCTCATCGCCTTGCGCGGCGTGTAAACGAGGTTCAGCCGGTGCGTCTGCCACCCCAGGTTGCGCGACGCCGTCTGCAGCATGTCGTACGCGAACATCGCCGCCATCTGCACCCCGCCCGCGCGAAAGGTCCGCGCCATGGCGGGATACATGTAGCCCGTCTGCTGGTCCGCCGAATCGAACTCGTACACCAGCCGCGGCATCCCCCGCAGCTCGGGATTGGCGAATTCCGGATACTCTTCCACCGTGCGCAGCGTGTTGCCGCGCTGCTCCCGCCCCGAATTCAGCCCCGTGGGATACCAGCCGAACGTAGCCCCCTGCACCTGCGACCGGCGGACCGCCTCCGCGATGCGGAAGTCCTGGCTCACGTTGTGGAAAGTGATGGCGCGGCTCCCCGCGTCGCGCACGGCATCCACCAGCGCGTCGATGTAGCGCACCGAGCCCGCCGCGTCCTCCGGGTGGTGGATGGGCTCGTTGATCATCTCGATGAAGAGGATCGACGGCTCGTCCCTGAGCGCCGTGCCCGTGTAGGGATTCACGTGCGCCAGGATCTGGCGGATGTAGTTGGTCTGCGCCGCGATGGCAGCGGGATCCGTCCCCAGCCGCTCCTTGGGGGTGTGCGCCGCGAAGCCGGGAAAGCTGTCCCCCATCGCGTCCGGCCACCCCGCGTGGTAGGTGTGGATGGGGTTGAAGAGGATGTAGATGCCCCGCTCGCGGGCCCGCGCCACCAGGTAGTCCAGCAGGTCCAGGTGCTCGTTAGCGATCAGGTTTCCCGCCCGGTCCGCGTTCTGCCAGTCGCCCCAGAACGCCACCCGCAGCCCGTCCCACCCCATCCGGGCAAAGTGCGCCATGTCCTGGTCGATCAGCCGCTTGCGGTCGTCGGTCAGGTACCCCGCCGCGCGAAAGTCGCTGGACGAGGGAAGCGCGTAGTTGGCCCCGAACAGCACCACCTCGTCGCGCGTGTCCGCCCAGCGCACCACCCCCACTGAGTCCAGAAAGACGCCCCGGAACGCGGGCGCGCCCGCTCCACCCTGCGCCGCCGCGGGAAGCGCGGCGAGCAGGACGGCGAGCGACAGCAGGCAGACCGCGCGACCGGCGAGCCTCACCCGGCGCCGCTCACCCGCGGGGCGACGTTCACAGCCTGGTCCCGGTGTGGATCACGAGGGCGGAGTTCTCCACGATGCGCAGCTGCACGGCGCCGGTGGCATCCACCACCACGCTGGTCCCCGCGCAGGCGCCGCCCACCTTGCCGCCGGTCAGCACGTCGCAGTAGGTGCCGGCGGACAGGCCGCTGGGCACGGACGCCGTGTACACCGCCGGCTCGCGGCTGATGGCCACGAAGCCCCGGTCTCCGCGCGAAAAGGCGATGGCGTTGGCGCCGTTGTCCCACCAGCGGTTCAGGTCCGTCCCCGCCATGGCGCGGCGAAAGCCGACCATCCGCAGGATCATGGGGTCGCGGTGCTCGCACACCCAGGTGCCCAGCGTGGCCGTCTCCAGCGTGCCGGCGCACGCCACGTCGCTGGTCGCGTCGCCCTCCGAGGGCGGGCCGGCGTCGCGGCCGGCGGGGGAGCTGCGGTCGTGTGCGTAGCTGGACATCACCGACGGGTAGCCGTACGGGTACGCCAGCATCCACACGTTCGCCAGGCGGAACGTCTGCCCGTCCTGGTAGCCGATGCCGCTGATGCGCTGCGTGTCGTGGTTCTCCAGGAACACCACGGCCTTGTCCGAGGGCATCAGGTTCCACGTCACCGTCGAGAAGTTCTTCAGGTCCACCAGCCGCTGGCCGCTGCCGCCCAGGAACTTGTCGCCCACCCCCCGGTAGCGGAACTCGGTCACGTCCGCCGCGCCGCCGGTGCCGTACGCCAGGCCGTAGTAGTGCTCGCGCTTTACCGCCTCGCCGCCGTTGTCGATCACCTCGGCGAACCAGTAGGGAAGCGGGCGCCCCTCCGCCGCCAGCGTGGTGTTCACGCGGTCCAGGATGGCGTCCAGCTCCACCGGCTGGATGTGCTTGGCCGCGTCGATGCGGAACCCCGCCACGCCCATCCGCACCAGCGACACCAGGTAGTCCGCGGTCTTCTGCTGCACCGACGCCAGGCCGGTGTTCAGGTCCGACAGCCCCAGCAGCTCGCAGTCCTGCACGTTGGCGGCGTTGGTGTAGTCGGTCACGCTGCAGGCCGGGTGAAACTCCGCCTGCGAGTAGAGGCCGGGATAGTTGTACTTGGTGTAGGCGGTGCCGTTGCTCCCCGTCCCCGCGCCGGCCGTCATATGGTTGATGACGGCGTCCACGTAGACGTCCACGCCCACGGCCTTGCAGCGGCTCACCATGTCGCTGAACTGGCCGGCGGTGCCGCTGCGGCTGCGCGCCACCGAGTAGCTCACCGGCTGGTAGCGCTGCCACCAGGGCGCGTTCGGCTGCACCAGGTGCTCCTGCGGTGGCGACACCTGCACGGCCTTGTAGCCGGCGGGGCCCAGCACGGCCTCGCACTCCCGGGCAATGTCCGGCCACTTCCACTCGAACAGGTGCACGAACACGTCGCCGGCGGCCGCGTGGCCGCTGGCGCGGTAGTCCTGCGGCAGCGTGGGGCGCTGCGGTTGCGGCTCCACGATCGGCGGCTGCATGGGATTGCCGTCGGCGCATCCCCCCATCGCCAGCACGAGCACCATCAGGCCGGCGGCAGCGCCGGCACGAGCACGAGACATCATTCCTGCATCACCTGGGATCATTCGTAGTGCTCCACCTCCGCCACGGCATCAGGCCGTCTGACGCGCTCGCCACCCCCGCCGTCATCCGCCGCAACGCGGCCACGCGGTGTGTATGGCGATCTTTCCGGAAGACACGCGATCCGCCACCCACCCCCGCACCCCGCCCGCGCCTCCCGTTGACGCGCGTCTTTCGGCCCTGCCCCACCTCCGCGCCCTGTAACAACGCGCGTCACCATGCGCATCAGCACACCCCGTCGTCCACCGCGCACCGAAAGCCCGCAACAGACGCGCATCAGGGGTCCCGATCCGCCGGCTTCCGCGCCGCTCCAGCGAGCACTACTCCCATCACCTGCCGTGCCGTCTATCCCCTCTCCCGCACGGTTTGCGGGAGAGGGCAGGCGAGGAACGAGCCGGGTGAGGCCCCCACCCCTCCTCAAAAAAACGCGGATGTGCCCCCTGCCGCGCTTCATCCACCCTGCGCGTTCCCGACGCAGCCGCCATCCCGCGCCGAAAGCCCGCCCCGCGCGATCCGTTTCGCAGCGGGAGGAAACATACATCACATCCGCCTCCCCCGGCAGTTTCCGGGAGATCGAGCGACCCCGGGTCCACAATGACGTACAGCCCCGCCCCTACGTGGCGGAGCTGCACGCTTCCCTGCGACGTCCCGTGAACCGTCCGGCCGGGAAGATCCCCGACCGGACGGCCCCTGTCCCGCTATTCCCTATTCCCTATTCCCTATTCCCTGCCCTCAGTAGCCGGGATTCTGCGTCATGTTGGGATTCGACAGCAGCTCCGACGACGGGATCGGGTACAGGTTCAGGTGCGCGCCCACCGACGTGCCCGCCGGCTGGCCGCCCTTGAAGTTCCAGATGTACGTGCCGCCCGTGAACCGGCCGTAGCGGATCAGGTCCGTGCGGCGGTGCGCCTCCCACAGCAGCTCGCGGCCGCGCTCCGCCAGGATGAAGTCCAGCGTGAGCTGCGCCTGCGAGATGTTGCCGGCCGGCCCGTTGTACGCGCGGGTGCGCAGGGCGTTCACGTAGTTCAGCGCCGTGGCCGGGTTGCCGCCCCCGCCGCGCACCACCGCCTCGGCGTAGATCAGGTACGCGTCGGCCAGGCGGAACATGGGGTAGTCGGTATCCGGGAACTCCAGGTCGGAGCCCGGCTGCCCCGTCTGCGTGACGTTGCGGTACTTGGGCGCGCCCAGCCCCTGCTGGAAGTTGAGCAGCTCGTTGACCGCAACCGTCTGCCCGTTGGTGAAGAACACGTCCGACGCCCGCGAATCTGCCGAGGCCGCGCCGCCGGGGAAGAGCGCCACCAGCTCCGGACGGGCGCGC
>DASQBH010000099.1:0-4869 GCA_035635315.1 Longimicrobium sp. | reverse complement strand
CGGGGCCTTATCCTTGATCTGCCGGATCTAGCGCGTCACCCATCCCCACCCGTTCACCGAAAGATGCCCCAACGATACGACGTGATCGTCGCCGGACTGGGCGCGATGGGGAGTGCGTCCGCGTACCACCTGGCTGCGCGCGGACAGCGCGTGCTGGGGCTGGAGCAATTCGCGCCGCGGCACACGCTGGGCTCGTCGCACGGCGACAGCCGCATCATCCGCGAGATGTACTTCGAGCACCCGCTGTACGTGCCGCTGGTGCAGCGCGCATACGAGCTGTGGCAGGCGTTGGAGCACGACGCCGGCGACACGCTGCTGCACGTCAACGGCGGGTTGATGATCGGGCCGCGCGAGGGGATGCTGGTCACGGGAACGCTGCGCAGCGCGGCGGAGCACGGGCTGCCGCACGAGCTGCTGGGCCCGCGTGAGGTGCACGAGCGTTTTCCGGCGTTCTCCATCACGGAGGGCAGCGTGGCGGTGCTGGACCCGCGCGCCGGGTTCCTGCGCCCGGAGGCGTGCACGGACGCGCACCTGTCGCTCGCCGCGCGGCACGGCGCCGAGCTGCGCTTCCGGGAGCCGGTGACGGAGTGGGAGCCGGACGGCGAAGGCGTGCGCGTCCGCACGGCCCGGGGCACGTACGCGGCGGATAAGCTGCTGCTCACGGCCGGCGCGTGGACGCGGGGGCTGCTGCGCGGGGCGGAGCTGCCGCTGGAGGTGGAGCGGCAGGTGCTGTTCTGGTTCGATCCACCCGCCGGCGCGGAGGACCCGTACACGCCGGGGCGCTGCCCCATCTACGCCTGGGAGCACACGCCCGGCTCCATCGGCTATGGTTTTCCGCGGCTGGAGAAGGGCGTCAAGACGGCGCTCATGCACCAGGGCCAGGTATCCGCCCACCCCCAAGAGGTGCGGCGGGTGGTGGATGATGACGAGGTGGCGCCGCTGCGGGCCGCGCTGCGCCAGGTGCTTCCGCAACTCGCCGTGGCGCCGGTGCGGTCGTCCACCATCTGCCTGTTCACCAACACGCCGGACACCGACTTCGCCATCGGCTTCCATCCAGAACACCCGCAGGTGCTCGTCTCCAGCCCCTGCTCCGGCCACGGCTTCAAGTTCGCCTCCGCCATCGGCGAGATTCACGCGGACCTGCTGACCGATGGCCACGCACGCTTCGACCTGGCGCCGTTCCGGCTGGACCGCTTCGGGAGTGAGTGATATGAGTGGAATTGGCGGCGGCGGACTGAAAACGGTGCGAGTGCGTGAAGTGCGAGCCCCCGGAGAGACAATCTCCGGGGGCTTCATTTGTTCGTCTTGACCTGAGGCGCGGGGGACCAACATTGGATGCACCGCCGCGCGACGCGGTCGCGCCGACCCCCATCCACCTCTCCCCGGGAGGACTCCCCATGCCCAAGCTGACCCTGAACATCGAGGCGCTCCAGGTGGAGTCGTTCGCCACCGCGTCGGCCGGGCTCCTGATCGTGCGGCCCACGACGACCAACACGGGGATGAACACCAACGAGCCCGGCTGCACCCTTCCCGAGCTCTGCGGCACCACGCCCTGACCGCCTCCCCTGGAAGTGTCGCTCAGCATCCTGGAAAAGAACAACGGCGAGGGTACAGAGGAACAGACAACAGCCAGAGGAACAGAGGAACTGCCGTCTCTGTTCCTCTGGCTGTTGTCTGTTCCTCTGTACCTACTTTTTCTGGATATCAGCCCCCGAACCAGACTCCTTCGAAGCGCGTCACCTCTCCCCCGGCAGTTTCGGGGGAGAGGCCGGGAGAGGGGGCGGCTTGCGGACGCAGCTCGATCCGTGTCGACGCCGATCACGGCCGCCGGTTGAGGCCCTCGCCGGCGCGGTGGTGCGGGGGGAGCGAGACGGGAAGGCGGCCCGTGATGGGGATGGCGCCCAGCAGCGCCCGCGCCGCGGCGGCCTCCGCGGCGGCGCCGGCGTCCCAGGCCAGCAGGTAGGCGGGGACGGAGGGGAAGTGATCCAGCAGATACGGGCTCCCCAGCGAGACGGCGATCACCGGTTTTCCCGAGGTGGAGAGCGCCTCCACGAACCCTGGCAGCCCGCCGCCGATCCCCAGCGAACGGTACTGGAACGGCGCGATGGCGATGGAGACCACCACCGCGTCCGCCGCGGCCGCACGCGTCTGCAGGGAGGCGAAGGTGGCGGCGGGGGTGGACGGGCCCACGCGCACGTGCTCCGCCGTCACGCCGCCGGCGGAAAGCTCGCGCTGCAGCACGCCGCCCGCGGTGCCGCGCCCGTTGTCGGTGTAGGTGACGTGCAGCACGCGCGCGTCGGCGCGCAGCGGCACCGCGTTCGCCCCGTCGCGCGCCAGGGTAAGGGAGCGCGCGGCCACCTGCCGCGCGATCTCGCGGTGCGCCTCCGTTCCCACGGCGCCGTCGACGGCGGCGGCGTCCACGCGCGCACCGCGGTGCAGGCCGGCGGCGGCCTTGGCGGTCAGCACGCGGCGCGCGGCCTCGTCGATGCGGGTGCGGGGGATGCGGCCGCTCTCCACCGCCGCCACGATCCCGTCGATCACCGCGGGGTGCCCGGGGGGCTGCAGGAGCGCATCGGCCCCCGCCAGCAGCGCCAGGATGCTGGCCTCGGTAACGGAGTAGCGGCGCGTAACCCCGCCCATGTTCAGCGCGTCGGTAAAGACGATGCCGCGAAACTCCAGCGGCCCGCGCAGCATCCCGACCATCCGTGGCGACAGCGACGCCGGCGGTGCGTTGGGCCCCTCGATCCCCACGGCGGCGATGTGGCCCACCAGCACGCCGTCCATCCCCGCCCGCATCGCCCCGCGGAACGCCGCCAGCTCCACCCGCGCCAGCCGCGCGGAGTCGCCGCTGATCTGCGCCAGCCCCACGTGCGAGTCCACGTGGGTGTCGCCGTGCCCGGGAAAATGCTTGCCCACGGAGAGCAGGCCCGTCTCGCGCGCGCCCTGCAGCCACGCCGCCCCCAGCCGCGCCACCCGCTCTGGCGACTCGCCGAAGGAGCGGACGTTGATGATGGGGTTGGCGGGATTGGAGTTGACGTCCAGCACGGGGCCCAGGGTAAGGTGGATGCCCACGGCGCGCGCCTCGGCGCCCGTGGCGCGGCCGGCCTGCCGCGCCAGCGCCGTGTCGTCCGCGGCACCGAAGGCCATCGCCGGCGGCATGCGCGTGCCGCCGGGGTTCAGCCGCATCCCCGGCCCCGTCTCCAGGTCACTGACGATGAGCAGCGGCACGCCGGCTCGCATCTGCGCGGCGTTCAGCTTGCCCGCCAGCGCCGCGGGCGCCCCCGTGGAGACGATCAGCCCGCCCACCTGGTCGCGCGACACCCACTCCAGCATCCGCTGCTGCTCGGCAGCGTCGGAGCGGCCGCTGATCCACGGAAACACCAGCTGCGCCACCCGCTGCCGCAGCGACAAGCTGGCCAGCGTCTGCTCCACCCACGCCTGGCCGGCGGTGTCGGTGCGCAGCGGGGGGATGGCCGGCGCCTCGCGGACGGCGGGCGCGGCCTGCGCCTTCGCGGCGGGCTCGTCGGCGCGGTCAGGCGCGGAGCAGGCGGCCAGCGAAAAGCAGAGCGCCCACAGCGGGCGCAGAAACAGCGTGTGGATCATCACCGGGGAGGCATGGGCTCGTTGCAGTCGAAGGCGGCTCGCGGGATGTGTTGCAAGTGGGCGGCCGGTGGGAAAAAAGTGCGTGAGTGCGAAAGTGCGAAAGTGCGAAAGTGCGAAAGTGCGAAAGTGCGTGAGTGCGTAAGTGCGCGGGGGCCAGACGATCCTCTGGTTGCGGACACGCAGGTGCGTGGAACGCCGCACACCGCCAGGCCGCCGAGTCCGCGCAGGCGGACTTTGTGTGGTTGTTGCCGCGAATTGATTCGCGCGGCAGGCAGGCGGCACATGACCCGATCCGATGCGCGGGCAGCAACCATCCGCCCCTGCAGGATGCAGTGCGCGAAGCCGGAGGCTTTGTCGGGCTCCGGCGTGGGCGCGACACCGGAGCGGGCTGCCGCGTCTGCCCTCCAGCAGGCGGACAGTAGATTCTTCGGCCCTGCAGCCTGCGGTGCGAGATGCCGGGTTCCGCGCGGCCGGGCCTCAGAATGACAGACTCTCGGCCGCGCCGCAGAGGCTGGTGCGACGTTTATACCCTCTCCCGCTTGCGGGAGAGGGTGCGAGCCTAAGCGAGCGGGTGAGGGCTCCCTGGCGGGTTTCGACAGCGTTCGACGAAACAAGAGAGGACGCGGATGAGCCCTTCATCCACGTCCTCTCTCTTCCATCACACCATCACACCTACTTCCCTGCCCCGCCCGGCTGCAGCGTAAAGACGGGCTGCACGTCGCCGCGGTCGGGGATCAGGCGGAAGGGCTCGATGCGGACGCGGACGTCGCCGCCCTGCACCGGCTCCATCACCACCAGAATGCCGCGGCTGATGCCCATGGGGCCGGCGTTGAAGTACTTGACGCCCACATGGTACGTGCCCGGCACCACGCGGTCCGTGCGCACCACCTCGGGGCCGAAGCCCTGGGTGATGTCTTCCAGCAGCTCGAGGCCGGTGGCCGCCCGCCGGTGCCCGTAGTACACGTGCTCGCCCGGCGGATCCACCACGTGCAGGTCCACGTCGTTGCCGTCCGTATCCCACGTCATGGTGATGCGGAGCCGGTCGGTGCGCTCCAGGTCGACGTTGTGCTCGCGGGCGCGGCGGCGGATCTCTTCGGCGCGGCCCGGCTGGGCGCGCATCCACGCGCGGTATACGTAGCCCAGCTCGTCGCGCACCACCTGCGCGGCGTTGCCGTACCAGCGGTCGATCGGCATCTGCAGCGCGCGCTCCAGCACCTCGGCCGCTTCCTCCATCCGCCCCGCCTGCCAGAGGAGAAGGGCGAGCGT
>DASQBH010000098.1:0-5336 GCA_035635315.1 Longimicrobium sp. | reverse complement strand
TGGCTGACCCCGAGGCGCCCCTGGGCGAGGGCTACCGCGTGGAGGCGCGCATCGTCACCTGGGAGGGTACGAACGTGCTGAAGGTGCCGCTGAGCGCCCTCTTCCGCCACGGAAGCGGCTGGGCCGTGTTCGTCGCCGACGCCGGGCGCGCCCGCCTGCGCCCGGTCCTCCTCGCCCACCGCGGCCAGGAGGAAGCCGAGGTGCTCCGCGGCCTGCGCGGCGGCGAGTCGGTAATCCTCTACCCGTCGGACGACATCGCGGACGGGGTGCGGGTGGCGGGAGGGCAGCGCGGTCGGGGCCGGCGCGACTAGATCGCCGCCGGCCTGGGACCCGTCGCGGCGAGCGCGGCCGGCTCCTTCTCGATCAGCCGCGGGGCGGGTGCGCCTGCTCGTCCTGGGGGGCCGCACGGAGCCACAGGGTGAAGCACGATCCCTCCCCCTCCACGCTTCGCAGCGTCAGCTCCCCGCCCATGCGCCGCGCCAGCTCCCGGCTGATGGTGAGTCCCAGTCCGGTACCATCGCGCCTGCGAGTCAGTCCCGCCTCGGTCTGCACGAACGCCTCGAACACCGATCCCCGCATCTCCGGGGCGATCCCCATCCCCGTGTCGGCCACGCGGATGCACACCCACAGGCCCCCCGCCGGGAGCTGGGCTTCGGGATCCGGGTCGTGCGTGGTGGCGCAGGTCATGGTGACCCGCCCCCCCCGCTCCGTGAACTTGACCGCGTTTCCCAGCAGATTGAGGAGGATCTGGCGGACCCGGTCTTCGTCGCCGATGTAGCGGTCGGTGTACCCGTCCGGGTAGTCGATGGTGATTCCCGCGGCGCCGGCCTGCGGCTCGATGAGACCGACCGCCGCGGACATCGCGGTCGCCGCAAGGGCGTTCTCCTGCTTTACGTCCATCCGGCCGGCCTCGACCTTTGCGAGGTCCAGGACGTCTTCGATCAGTTTCAGAAGATGCGAGCTGCTGGCACGGATGCGAGACAGGTAGTGGCTCTGCTCGGCCGTCAGCGGACCGGCGATCTCCAGATCGAAGAGCGCTGTATACCCGATGATCGCATTGAGGGGGGTGCGGATCTCGTGGCTCATGGAGGAGAGGAACTGCGACTTCGCCAGGTTCGCCTCTCGCGCCACCTCGGCCAGGTTCCGCGCTTCGTCGGCCAGCTCCGCCGCTCGTTCGGCCAGCTCCTGCTCGCGGATGCTCGCGATCACCAGCCGCTGGTTCATCTGCGCGGCAAGCGCGCCGGCGCTCCGCGCGTCGCGGTGAAGCCTCGCGTTGTCGATGGCCATCGCGCAGCGCGCACCGAGATCCTCGGCGAGCTCGATGTCCGTCTGCGCGTACTGGTGCCCGCTGTCGGCGCTCACCAGCGTAAGTGCCCCCAGCACGGTGCCGCGCGCGATGAGCGGAACCACGACCACCGAGCCGATGCCGAGCGCGCGCAGCGTGCGCAGGTTCTCCGGGTCGCGGGCCACGGAGACGAGCATCTCGTCGTCGACGAAGGGAATCACCTCGACCTGACGGGTGCGCACCGCCTGGGGAGCACCAAGGGGGTCGTCGCGGCCCGGGGGCCAGCTCTTCGTCAACCCGGCCGCGAGCTCCTGCTTCTGCGGATCGGGGTGCACGACGGCGAGCCGCCGCATCGATCCATCGGCTTCCACCAGGTCCACGATGCACCACGACCCCAGAAAAGGGAGCGCGAGGCCGGCGACGGTGCGCAGCGTCGCTTCGTAGTCGAGCGAAGCGGCGAGGCACCGGCTGCTTTCGGCGAGGAACGCGAGCTTGTCCTCAGCCGTCGTATCCCGGGGGTTCGCACCCCCGGCGACCGCGTTGCCGGGGGACACGTGCTCCGGGCTGCCCGTTCCGATGGCGGATCCTGAAGGCACGTTGATCGACCGGTGGAAGATAGGGCGGTCCCCGGCGCCGTCCGCCCGGTGCTCCAACCCCTGGGCTGCCGAGGCGCGCAACAACAGGGCCATCGTCCGTGCGGCCTGCCGGGGTGGATCATCCCGCTGGCCGCGCTCTTGCTCCGCAGTTCACGCCCACCGCTGCGCCTCCACGCCATCCCAGAGAAGCGCGTGATTCAACGGTCCCCCACCGTGGACGATCTTGCCAGGCGCCTCCTCGAGCACGAAGCGGGCGGCGCCCGCGACGCGGACTCGCTGGCCGCCGCCGTGGAGGGGGCATGCCGCAAGCTTTCCGATGAGCTGGAGACCCTGGTGGGGCGGGGTGGGGTCACCGCGCTGCTCGGGCGCGCCGTGAGCCTGTCGAAGCAGGAGTTCCCCTTCCTTGCCGCCGTCCGCCTGCAGGCGGACGGCCCCCTTTCTTTCGACGCCCTGCGTGAATCGCTGCAGGGGCGGACCCCCGAAGAAGCGCAAGCCGCGAGCACCTCGCTGCTGGCGAACCTGCTGGGGTTGCTGGCCAACCTGCTGGGTGAAGATCTGGGCCTGCGCCCGGTGGCGAGCGTGTGGCCGAACCTGTTGCCGGAGCCGGGGTCGCGTGCCGCGAGGGAGACTGAAGAATGACGCAGAAGCGAGTGGTGATCAGGCAGCTGCCTACGGGGGTACCGGGCCTGGATGAGGTGATGGGCGGGGGGATCCCCGAATACTCGTTCAACCTGGTCGCCGGCGAGCCGGGCGGCGGCAAGACCACGCTCGCGCATCAGGTGATGTTCGCCAACGCCACGCCCGAGTGCCCCGCCCTGTACTTCACGGTGCTGGGCGAGCCCGCCGTCAAGATGCTGCGCTACCAGCAGCAGTATTCCTTCTTCGATCCGGACCGGATCGGCGAAGCCATCCGGTTCGTGAACCTGAGCGACGAGGTGAGGGAGCGCGGCCTGGAGGGGGTGCTGCAGCGGATCATCAAGGAGGTCGAGGAGAGCAGCCCGTGCCTGGTGATGGTCGACTCGTTCCGGACGGCGATCCGGGCCGGCCCCGAAGGCCCCGCCGGCGAGCGGGACCTGCGGTCGTTCGTGCAGCAGCTCGCGCTGCACCTCACCAGCTGGCAGGTCACCTCGTTCCTGCTGGGCGAGTACATGCCGGCGGAACGGGAGTCCGATCCGGTGTTCACCATCGCCGATTCCATTCTGTGGCTGTCGCAGGAGGCGGACCGCAACTCGGTCGTGCGCAAGCTCCAGATCGTGAAGGTCCGCGGCCAGGGGAACATGCCCGGGCTGCATACCTTCAAGATCACGGACGACGGGCTGCGCGTCTTTCCGCGCATCTCCCTCCCGGTGCGGGAGGAGGAGAGGGCGACGCCGCGCGGGCGCGTCTCGACGGGGGTTCCGGATCTGGACGAGATGATGGGGGGTGGGATTCCCCGGGGCGACTCGGTCCTGGTGACGGGACCCTCCGGGACGGGAAAGTCCGTGCTGGCCACGCAGTTCATCGCGGCCGGGGTGGCGAAGCGCGAGCCCGGCGTGCTGGTCGTCTTCGAGGAGCACCCCAAGGAGTACGTCCACCGCGCCCAGGGTCTCGGCCTCCCGCTGCGGGAGATGATCGAGGAGGGGGTGCTGGAGGTCATGTACCTCCGGCCGCTCGACCTCTCGCCCGACGAGACCCTGTACGAGATCCGCGAAGCAGCGGAGAGGGTGGGCGCCAGGCGGGTGGTCATCGACTCCATGTCGGGCTTCGAGATGGCGCTGGCGCCCACCTTCCGGACGGATTTTCGCGAGTCGCTGTACCGTCTGGTCGGCGCTCTCACGGGTGTGGGGATCACGGTGCTCACGACGATGGAGATCATGCAGGACCGCGCCGAGCTGCGCTTTACGCCCAACGTCGTCTCGTTTCTGGCGGACGTCCTGGTTCTGCTGCGCTACTGCGAATCGGAGGGGCAGATCAAGAAGGTGTTGACGGTGGCGAAGATGCGCGGCAGCCAGCACAGCAAGGCCTTCCGTGAATACGACATCACGAAGCACGGATTCGAGGTCGGCGGAGGTCTGGAGGGGTTCCGCGGGAGCATCAGCGGGGCGCCGTACCTTGCGGTATCCCCGGAGTAGCCGGGATACCGGGACTTCATCTGTAATCCGGCGTTACCGGTCATGACGCTCTCCCCTGGTCGCCTTGATCGGGCCATCCTTCCGACCGCGATTCTCTATTCCCTCTCCGGCGTACGCGCCGGGCGAGGGACCCGCGAGCGGGCGAGCACCATGTCGCCCACCAGCACCGCGGCGGGATAGAACAGATCCTCCTCGGCGCGCGCGTGCAGCTGCAGCTCCTTTGCGAGCGCCTCCACCTCCGCGTTCCCCGCCTGCCGCGCCACCTGCTCCAGCCGCCGCGCTGCCGCCCCGATCTCCACGTGCTCCCGCAGCATGCGTGGCAGTTCCACGCGCAGGGAGTCCGTCATCGGCAGCACCTCCCGCATCCACGGCTCGAACTCCCCCTCCGACAGCGGCCGAAGGAGGGCCAGCGGCGGAAGCGCGATCTGCTCTTCGCGGACGAAGTGCGGGTGCAGCACCCGGGCAAGCTCGCGCGCGGCCCCGCCCACCGGGTCCGGGGCGCGCGTGGCTTCTTCCAGCGCGCCGTGGATCCCGGCGTGCTCGGCGCGCATGGACTCGGGGATGGGAAAGCGGCCCGGCTCCCCGTGCTCCTGCGCCATAGCGGGAAGCGCGAACGCGGTGGCCACGAGGGCCATCCCAAGTGCGCGGATCTGCGTTCGTGTGGCCATCGGACTCTCCCCTCTCTTGCGGATGTTCGTTCACCCCCCTGCGGCGTGCAGTCCGCGCCAGCCGCTCGCAGCCGCTCAGACGCTCAGGTTCAACTCTTCCGATCCGCTCCTGTGCGGCGCCTGGAACCGTCCACTGCCCCACACCGCAACCCCGATCGCAACGGCTGCCGCGACCGGCAGCGCATAATCCTGCGCGATGCCGTGGGAGCGCGCGGCGGAGATGCCGAGAAGCGCCCACAGCGTCGGGATCACCAGCAGGCGCAGAGGGACGCGCGGCGCGGCCCACAGCAGCACGCCGAAGGTGAAGATGACGGTAGGGCACGGGAGGCCGAAGGTGGGCGTCGCGGGATATCGCTGCCCGGCCGCGTAGCCGATCAGCGGATACACGACCAGCGCGTAGGCCACCAGCACCGCGCCGGCGACGCCCGCCAGGTCGGCGCGCGAGCGGAACGACAGGCCACCGTGCGACACCGCGGCGTGCAGGAGCAGCGCGGACTGCAGCAGGAAGGCGCCGGCGAACAGCCAGGCCGCGGGGTTGACACGGCTGAAGTACAGCGCGTGGTACACGATGCCCATCCACGCCCACATCAGCGCCAGCGCGCCGCAGATCACCAGGCCCGAGCGCGCCCGCGGCCGCCATGCGAGGTAGAGCACGGCGGCCGCGAGCGCATACAAC
>DASQBH010000097.1:0-11932 GCA_035635315.1 Longimicrobium sp. | reverse complement strand
GGTCTACGCCTTTCCCATCGCCGCGCTGGTGGCGACGGTGTTCACCATCGGCGGATTGACGCGCCACCAGGAGATCACGGCCGCCAAGGCGGGCGGGGTGAGCTTCTGGCGGCTCTTCATCCCCATCGGCCTGCTGTCCATCGTCCTCAGCGCCGGCGCCTTCGGGCTCAGCGAGGTGGTGCCGGCCACCCTGCGCAAGGCCGCCGCCCTGCGCGGCGAGGCGGTGACGACCACGGCCAACGGGCCGCGCATGAACTTCGTCTTTCAGACGGAGCGCGAGGGGATCCTCACCGCCCGCCGGCTGGACGCCGCCACGGGCGAGCTGAACGAGGTGTCGCTGGAGCGCAACGCCACCGACAAGACGCCCGGCAAGCACCTGTTCGCGCGGCGGGCGGTCTGGCGGCAGCGGGGCGGGTGGCGGTTCGAGGACGGATGGAACCGCACGCTGCACCCCGACGGCCGCGAAGAGGCGGCCAAGTTCGACACGCTCTCCGTCCCCGGCATGGTCGAGGAGCCCCAGGACCTGATGGCCGAGCCGCGCGACCCCGAGCAGATGCGCTACGCCGAGGTCACGCGCTTCGTGGGCGCCATCGAGCGCTCCGGCGGCGACGCGCTGCCCCTGCGGGTGGAGCAGGCGCTCAAGCTGTCCGTGCCGCTGGCGGTGATCGTGATCGTGCTCTTCGGCGCGCCGCTGGTCACCTCCAGCAACCGCGGCGGCGCGGCGTACGGCGTGGGCATCAGCCTGGGGATCACCATCGTCTACATGCTGCTGTTCCGCGTGGGCAAGGCGCTGGGCAGCAGCGGCGCCATCGACCCCATGCTGGCCGCCTGGGGCCCCAACCTCCTCTTCCTGGTCGCCGGCCTGGTCCTGATGCTCCGCGTCCGCACCTAGCGGAAACGACGCGGAGAAGAGCGGGAGTCGGAGATCGGCGCCGGGGAGAAAGCTTCTCTCCGGCGCCGATCCTTTACCGCGCCCGGGCGCGTCGGGGACGAGCGGGCGGAGCCGGCTTCGGGCACGCGGCGCCCTCCGCCTGTGCCGCGCCGCCCAGCCGCAGTGTGCGCTGCGGATCTCCCCCATCCAGCACGTCCTCCTTGGCCGCCAGCAGCAGTCCCCGCAGCATCTGGGCATCCGTGGCGATCCCGACCCGGCGCGCCCGTTCGCGCGCCTCGGCCAGCAGCGGCTCGGGCGCACGCAGCGAGATGCGGGCGCGCGCCGGGCCCCGCGCCATGTCCGACTTCGCCAGGGCATTTACCCGTTCGGCGAACTGCGCATCACTGGCCAGTTCACGCAGGTAAAAGCGCAGCACGCTGGGGCGGAACGTCGGGATCGGCGCCTCAAACTTTCGTGCCATCAGGTGGATCACGTCTTCCAGGTGGGTCGGGATCCGCACCTCCAGCGACTCCTCCTTGCGCCGCTGCAGCGCCTCGCCGATGCGCGGAGATGTCTGGGCGGGGATGACCGCTACGTTGTCGCACAGGTCGCACACGCCGACCAGCGCCCCGGGCACATCCACGCCGGTCGACACGAGCCGGTACGTGCGTGTGCGATAGGTCGTGGGCACAATGGCCTTGCAGTGCTGGCAAATCGCCTCCGACGCATCGCCTTCCTTGACCAGATACATGGGACTACCGGTGTACGCTGATGAATACGGCGCGGGACGAGACAAAGTACGCCTTCACGTACCACCGCTCCTGGCCGAACAGCGGCGTGAACACGTGAACCAGCACGTGCGGGAGCGTATGATGCTTCCGGCATTCGTACTCGTGCCCGTCGCAGCGAAGCAGGAGCCGGATGACGAACGCGGGGGTGACCTTTTCGGCTGCCAGCAGGTTTTTCTCATCGATGTCCTCCCGTTTCTCAAAGTCGAACTGATCTGAACGCAACGCGTCGATCAGCAGCGCCCGCACGTGCTTGAAGCCCATTCCGCCTCTCCCAATTGTACGGCAAACGTCGTACTGGGTCAAGGCCGCGATGATGCAGGCTTGACCAGGTGAGGGCTGGATTCTACCGGTGTTCACTCTGTTCAGGACAGGGTGCGTGCGAACACCGCCACCTCGGTAGCAAAGTGGTCGGAGGACGAAAAAGCGCCCGCCTCCAGGCAGGAGGCGGGCGCTTTGGACTCGGGCTGCCCTCGCGGGCTACATCACGATCGCGTCGACCGATCCGGAGGTGACAGGGTGGTAACCGGGGCGCGCGATGCGGTAGATGCGCCGGGCGTGCGCCTGCCCCCACTCGCCCTGCTCCATCAGGCTGGCGAAGAGCGGGCGGACGAACTTGCGCCGGCCCTGGGTGGTGAGAAAGCGCTCCAGCGCCGGGAGCGCCGGCTCGTAGCGGTGCCTGACCGCCATCTGCAGCCAGGCGAACAGGATCTCGCTGTTCCCCTGCTCCGAAAGGCGGAACGCGCGGTCCAGGTCCCCCAGCTGCGCGGCCGTCAGCCCCTGCGGCAGCGCGCCCAGAAAGTGCTGCCACTCCTGCGTGCTCCACTCCCGCGTCGCCAGCTGCGCGGCGGGGGTGCCGCCGACGAAGCGCTGCGCCTGGGCCTCCACGCGGGCAAAGGCGTCGGACTGGCGCCGCACCGCGTTGGCGGGAACGCCGGTGCCGCTCACCCACTCGTCCAGCATCAGCCGCCGCTCCAGCTCCGCGTCGCCGCGGATCAGGTTGGCGCGCAGGTCCGCCAGGAAGCGCTCCGTCGTCATCGGCTGAAAGGCGTGGCGGTCAAAGTAGGAGCGCAGATACGCGTCCCACCGCTCGCGGCCGACGGCCTGCTCCAGCGTGCGCAGGAAGGTGGCGCCCTTTTCGTACGGGACCTCCGTCATCCCCGCATCGGGGTCGCGGCCGGCCAGGTCGATGTGCAGCCGCGTGTCGGGTGCGTTGGGCCCGCCGGCGTCCTCGATGGCCGTCTGCAGGTTGCCCCACCCCAGGCTGGCCAGCATGGCGGCGCGCTCCGGCCCGTACAGCGCCTCCATGATGCGGTTCTCGAAGTAGGTGGTGAACCCCTCGTTGAGCCAGAAGTCCGACCACGTGGCGTTGGTCACCAGGTTGCCGGACCACGAGTGCGCCAGCTCGTGCGCGATCAGCGACACCAGCGACCGGTCGCCCGCCAGGATGGTGGGCGTGGCGAAGGTCAGGCGCGGGTTCTCCATCCCGCCAAAGGGGAACGACGGCGGCAGCACCAGCACGTCGTACCGCCCCCAGCGGTAGGGCCCGTACAACGCCTCCGCCGCGTCCACGAAGCGCTCCAGTTCCGCCAGCTCGTAGGCCGCGCGGTCCAGGGTGGACGGCTCCGTCCACACGCCGGTGCGCGGCCCCGTGGCCCGGAACGCCAGGTCGCCGACGGCCAGGGCGATCAGGTACGGCGGCACGGGCGTGTCCAGCCGGAAGCGGAAGGAGCGGCCGCCCTGCGCCGGCTCGCCCTGCGGCGTGAGCATGTCGGCGCTCATCACCGCCGTCAGCTCCGCGGGGACGGTGATGCGGGCGTCGTAGCTCTGGCGGATGCCGGGCGAGTCCTGCGTGGGGATCCAGGTGCGCGTGAGGATCGCCTGCCCCTGGGAGAAGAGGAACGGGTGCCGCTTGCCCGCCGTCTGCTCCGGCGTGAGCCACTGCAGCGCGCCCGCATCGGGGCTCGTGCGGTAGCGGATGACGATCTTTCGCGCCCCCCGCGGCACCCCCACGGTGAGGGGCCGGCCCAGCACGGAATCCGCCGCGCCGAACTCCCACGGCAGCTCCTGCCCGGCGGCGTCCGTCACCCGCTGGATGTCGAGGCCGCGCGTGTCGAGGACGATCTCGTCCACACCCGGCGCCGCCTGCACGTCCAGCGTGGCCGTTCCCTCCAGCGTCTTGCTGGCGAAGTCCGCGCGCAGGTCCAGGCCGACGTGCGTCACGCGCGCCTCCTCCGGCCGCGCGAACGAGTGGATGTCGCGCGGCAGCGGGATCATCGCGTTCGCCGCCGGCGCGGCTCCGGGTTCCGCGGCGGGCGGGGCGGACGCGCATCCGCCCGCCGCGGCGGTCAGGGCGAGCGCCAGGGCGGCGGCGCGCGTGGATCGATCGAACGGCATCGTGATCATCGTCACAGTCTTCGGTTCGGTGGATGGGCCCTTCGCGGCCGATCGGGCCTGCAAGTACCGTCCCGGCCCGCCATTGATCCCGTCGATCGAGATCCTGGCTCGTACCTCGGCCTCGGAAACGGCGGGGGTACAGAGGGACAGACAGAAGCCGGAGATACGGAGGAAAATCGGGTTTCCCTCTGTATCTCCGGCTGTTGTCTGTCCCTCTGTACCCTCGCAGTTCGTTTTCCCCTCGATCAGAACCGGACGCCGATGATCAGGCGGTTCAGGTCGAAGAAGTCGATCCCCTGGTGCTCCAGGAACAGCCGCGGCCCGCCGTCCCGCCCGGGGACGGGAAAGTTGACGCCGTAGCCCAGGTTGAGCACCGCCTCGCGCTCGGCGCGGCCGGGGTTGGGATCGCTGAGCGCGAACAGGCCCAGGCCGCCGTACGCGTACGGCTGCACCGGCGCGCCGTGAATCTCGAACGGAACGAAGTCGTACTGAAGGTTGCCCGCCAGCAGCACCGACATCCCCCCCTGACCGCCGCCGATGGCCAGCTCCGGCACCACGCGCAGCTGGGGGTTGCGGGGGTCCAGCGGGCCCAGGTCCAGCCGCCCGCCCAGCAGGAACTGGCGCGGACGGTCCACGTTGCCGCCCGTGTACACCCGCCATTCGCGCAGCTGCGGAATGAAGCCGGGACTCGCCGGCCGGCCGGCGGAGTCCACGGGGTCCACGCGGTCAACGCGGTCCTGCACCCGCAGCGCCACCCGCGCCTCCAGGTTGTCCAGCAGCCGCTGCTCGGCCTCGGGCGTAAGCCCGGCGGCGCCGATGCGCTGCAGCTCGTCGCGCACCATCTCGCGCAGCTCCACGCGCTCCGCCGCCATCAGGTTGCGCAGCATGGGCTCCAGGTCCGCCAGCACCTGCCGCCGCAGCTGCTCCATCTGCCCCGCCGTCACCGCGCCCTCGCTGGGGTTGGGACGGCGGTTGATTCCCGACGAGTCCGCCGGGCCGTAGCGCAGGTAGATCTCGCCCTCGCGGGGGATGGGGATGGTGACGAACTGCTCCCGATCGTCCCCGCGGCGCTCCACCGTCCCTTCGCGGCTCACGTAGACGGTGTCCGGCGTTTCGCGGATGACCGTCGGCGGCACGGCGGCGGGGACGGGGCGGCGGCCGGTAGAGCCCAGCCGAAAGGTCAGCCCCGCGGTGAGCTGCAGGTTGCCGCGCAGGTCGTCGCTCAGCGAATCGCTGGCCTCGAACAGGTAGGTGCGCGCGGCCGCCATCACCCCCACGCGCCCCAGGTCCAGCCGCGCGCCGCCGCCCAGGATGGCCGCGTCGTGGTCGTCCGGCTGGTTGCCGTCCACGTCCCGAAAGCCCTCCATGAAGTCCAGGCGCCCCACGCCGGCCACCAGAAAGGGGGTGATGCCGCGCCCCGAGTTCAGGTTCAGCTGTGCCTCGGCGCCGTACGACTGCACGGCGGCGGTGCCGTCGCGGTCCTCGTTGAGCGCGCGCCAGTAGAAGCCGCGGATCCCGGCGTAGTCGCGCAGGTCCAGCCCCAGCCGCACGCCGGCGATGTCCAGGTTCTGCACGCGCAGGTCCGCCGTAAACTCCTGCCGTCCCACGAAGAGCTCCACGGGCAGCGTGGGCCACTGGGCAGCCGCCGGAACGGCCGCGAAGACGACAGCCCCCGCAGCCGCGAGGGCGCGGGCGATGGTTGGATTGGTCATGTCTCGGGGAAGGGGTGTGGAGGAGAGGGTTGAGCCTCGGGAACATGCGCACTACGAGACGCGGGGGCAAGCGGATTCAAGGGTATGGCAATTTTTTAGCATCCCCGCTACCTTGCGTCATCGGCCACCAGGCACGGAAGCCGCCGGCGGATGCGCGGCCACGCGAGCGCACGCCTCGTCCCGCGGCGGGAGCGTTTCGCCCCGAATCGTGCTCATCCGGGCCGCGCCGCGCGATACTCTCGCGCCGGGGCCGAACGCCGGGCGCACCGGTTGTGGGCCTGGGGAGAACCGGTCCGCGGCGCCGTTGCCGGAACCTTGCCGGAGGGGCGGGTACAACCGCGGCTCCGGATGCCAATAAATTAGCAGCACCCGTCCCGCCCTATTTCGGGAACCGGCGCGGGGCAGTACACTCACCCGTAACAGACCACCCTTACCCTGAAAGAGGCAGCCACGATGAAACGCCTCGTCTTGCTGCTGAACCTGCTGGCGCTTCCGGTGGCGGCGCAGCAGGTCAGCATCCCCCACACCACCTTTACGCTCCCCAACGGGCTGCGGGTGATCGTGGCGGAAGACCATTCGGCGCCGCTGGCCGCGGTGAACGTGTGGTACCACGTGGGCTCCGGATACGAGCGCCCCGGCCGCACGGGCTTCGCGCACCTGTTCGAGCACATCATGTTCGAGGGGAGCAAGAACGTTCCCGAGGGCGACTTCGACAACTGGCTGGAGGCGGCGGGGGCCAGCAACAACGGCAGCACCAGCAACGACCGCACCAACTACTACGAGGTCATGCCCAGCAACGCCGTGGAGCTGGCGCTGTGGCTGGAGGCGGACCGCATGGGCGGGCTGCTTGACGCCATGAGCCCCGGCAAGCTGGCCGGCCAGCGCGGCGTGGTGCAGAACGAGCGGCGGCAGAACTACGAGAACCAGCCGTACGGCACCCTGTGGGAGACGGCGCCGCCCCTGCTGTACCCCGCTGGGCACCCGTACTCGTGGACCACCATCGGGTCCATGGCGGACCTCGACGCGGCGCAGCTGGAGGACGTGAACCAGTTCTTCCGCACCTACTACGCCCCCAACAACGCCTCCATCGCCATCGTGGGCGACGTGAACCCGGCGCAGGTGCGGCAGTGGGTGGAGCGCTACTTCGGCTGGATCCCCCGCGGCACCGACGTACAGCGTCCGCAGATCCCCCAGCCCGCGCTGACGGCCACCACCTACACCACGCGCGAGGACCGCGTCAGCCTGCCGGAGGTGACGATGTTCTGGCGCACCGGGCCGCGCTTTTCGCAGGACGAGGCCGCGCTCAACGCGCTGGCGGCCATCCTTACCCAGGGCAAGAGCTCGCGCCTGTACAAGCGGCTGGTGTACGACGAGCAGGTGGCCGCGTTCACCTTCGCGAGCAACGACGCCCAGCTGCTGTCCGGCGACCTGATGGTGCGCATCCGGGCCAAGCCCGACGTGGACCTGGACCGCATCGAGGCGGCGGTGGACGAGGAGATCGGCAAGGTTGCGCAGACCGCCCCCTCGCAGGAGGAGCTGGACCGCGTGATCAACGGCCTGGTGACGGGCTTCGTGGCCGGGCTGGAGCCGGTGGGGGGCAAGGCCGACCGGCTGAACGACTACCTGTACTACGCGGGCAACGCGGGGTACGCCGAGCAGGACCTGGCGCGCTACCGCGCCCTCACCCCGGCCGACATCCAGCGGGTGGCCCGGCAGTACCTGGCCGGCCGGCCGCGGGTGATCATCAGCATCGTGCCGCAGGGCAAGACGGAGCTCGCCGCCCAGGAGAACCAGTAATGAAACGGACGATCCTTTCCCTTGCGGCCGGCGCCGCGCTCCTGGCCGGGGCACCGGCCTCGGCGCAGCCGGACTTTCCCACCACGCCGCCGCGCCCCACGGGCGCGCCGCGCGTGGACCTGCCGGAGCCCACGCGCATGCGGCTGCCCAACGGGCTCACCGTGATGTACGTGCGCATGGCGGAGCTCCCCGTGGTCAGCGCCGCGCTGGTGACGCGCGGGGCCGGCAGCAGCGACGAGCCGGCCGACGCGCCCGGGCTGGCGTCGTTCACCGCCAACATGCTGGACGAGGGCGCCGCCGGCCGCGACGCGCTGCAGCTGGCCGACGCGCTGGACCTGCTGGGCGCCAGCCTCTCCACCGGGTCGGGTACCGACGCCGCGCAGGCCAACCTGTACGTGCTGCGGCAGAACTTTCCCGCGGCGCTGCGGCTGATGGCCGACGTGGTCGTCCGCCCCGACTTTCCGGAGCGCGAGGTGAACCGCCTGCGCGACGAGCGGCTGACGGCGCTGGCCCGTGCCAAGGACGAGGCGACCACCATCGCCAACAACGCCTTTGCGTCGCTGGTCTACGGCGCGCAGCACCCTTATGGCCGCTACGCCAGCACGGCCAGCACGCAGGGCCTCAACCGCGGCCGGGTGCAGGCCTTTCACGCCAGCCGCTTTCGCCCGGAGTCGTCCACGCTCATCCTGGTGGGCGACGTGGACCCGGCGGCCATGCAGCCCATCGTGGCCGAGGCGTTCGGCGCGTGGCGCGGGCAGGGCTCGGCGGGAGCGGTCGCCGATCTGCCGGCGCCGCCCGCCATCGGGCGCACGGTGGTGTACCTGATCGACAAGCCGGGCGCCGCGCAGTCGGAGATCCGCATCGGGCACCCGGGCGTGCCCCGCAGCAGCCCCGACTACTTCGCGCTCCAGGTGCTCAACACCATCCTGGGCGGCTCATTCACCAGCCGGCTCAACACCAACCTGCGCGAGACGCACGGCTGGTCGTACGGCGCGCGCAGCAGCTTTCAGATGCTGCGCGGCGCGGGACCCTTTACCGCGCAGGCCGGCGTGCAGACCAACGCCACCGACAGCTCGCTGGTGGAGTTCTTCAAGGAGATCAACCGCATCCGCACCGAGCCGGTTACGCAGCAGGAGCTGGACAAGATCAAGAACTTCGTGGCGCTGCGGCTGCCGGACCAGCTGGAGACCACGCAGGACGTGGCCTTTCAGCTGGCCAACCTGGAGACGTACGGCCTGGACGCCTCGTTCTACGACGACTACGTGCAGCGGGTGATGGCCGTCACGGCCGATGACCTGCGGCGCGTGGCCAACCAGTACGTGCGTCCCGACCGCGCGGTGGTGGTGGTCGTCGGGGACCGGCAGGTGGTGGAGGCCGCCGTCCGCGCCGCCAACGTGGGCCCGGTGGAGATCCGCGAGGTGACGGAGTTCGTGCGGGAGTAAGGGCGGTACGAAAGTACGAAAGTACGAAAGTACGAAAGTACGAAAGTACGAAAGTACGAAAGTACGATTGGCGGGGGCCGCGGCGGTTGAGCGGCCCCCGCCTTCGTGCTCCTGGCTCGGTCAGAGACGGATCGGCTGCCGCGTTTCGAGGGATCGTCGGTCTTTCGCCCACCCGCGCTCCCGAACGATCATGATCCCTCGCCATCGTTCGTCCCGCCGCCCGCTCCCCGCGTTCCTGCTCGCGCTCTTCGCCCTAACCGCGCCGTGCGCCGCGCACGCGCAGACCGTGCAGGGGCGCGTGGTGGATGGCGCCACGCAGCAGCCCGTCACCGGTGCCGAGATCCTGCTGGAAGATGCGCAGGGCGAGGCCGGCGCCGCCTTCAGCCAGGCGGACGGGAGCTTTCGCGTCACCGCACCCGCGGCCGGCGAGTACCGGCTTACGGTGGACCAGCCCGGCTACGAGCTCATGGTCTCCGAGGGGCTGCGGCTGGCGGACGGACAGGTGCTGCGGATGGATGCCCGCCTGGTGCCTGAATCGCAGCCCGGCACCGTCCCCGCGCGGCCCCAGGCTGCTCAGGCCCCCCAGGCTGCTCAGGCGCCGCCGGCAACGGGGCGCGGGGTCGCCGGGCGGGTGGCCGAGGCGGGCACCCGGCGGCCCGTTGCGGGCGCCACGGTCACGCTGCTGAACGAGCGGGGGCAGGGCGTGGGGAGCGTCGTCACCGACGCGGAGGGCAACTTCCATCTCCCCGTGTCCGCGCCGGGACGCTTTCAGCTGCGCGCGCAGCGGGTGGGATACCAGCATTCCCTTTCTCAGCCCATCACCATGGTGCCCAGCGACATGGTGCGGGTGGAGCTGCTCGTATCCACCGATGCCGTGGTGCTGGAGCCGCTCACGGTGGTGGCGTCGTCGCGCGACGTCAGGCGCAGCTCGCGGATGGCCGCGTTCGAATGGCGCCGGGAGAACAATCCGTGGGGCCGGTTTCTGGGGCCCGAGGAGATTGCGCGCATCCGCCCGTTCTTTGCCAGCGACGTGCTGACGCAGGTGCCCTTCGTGCAGATCGCCGGGAGGCCTCCCGTGCGGCAGGCCACCCTGCGCGGGCGCTTTGGCGACCGCTGCAACCCCACCGTGTACGTGGATGGGCACCGCATCACGGCGCCTGCCGGGCGCTTCGATGCTCCGGAGCGTTCACAACCCCAGCCTCTGCCCTTTGCCGGGTCGTTCCCCGTCGGTACCGCCGCGGCCGCTTCGAACGCCGGGGTGAACCTGGATGACCTGGTGAGCGGCTCCGACATCGTTGCCGTGGAGGTGTACGACAGGGCGTTCGAGGCCCCGGCGGAGTTCGGGCCCGCCGAGGTGCAGATCAACTGCGGCGTCATCGTCATCTGGACGCGCCGGTCGGGGCAGAACGGCGGCTAGGGACGGGAGTGCGAGAGTGCGAGAGTGCGAGAGTGCGAGAGTGCGAGAGTGCGGGCGCCGCGTGGGGAAGTGGCGCCCGCGCTTGCGTCGGGATGGCGGCTCGACGCAGGGGTTCCGATGGCGCTGTACTCTGCCAGCCCCGGGGTGTACCCTATTGTGGGCAGCCGCGGCGCGATCTGTTTTTCTTGCGCGGCCTAACTGGTTGCGCCGCAATTCGATGGATGAAATTGCGTGCGTGGCGTCCGTTTTGCCGGTATTTTTCGGCTGCCGGTCTCGTCACCCGCACCCCAGCACGAATCATGTACGCTCATCCTTGGATCCCCCGGATGCCGGCCGCCGCGCGACGCGCGCTGCTGCTGGCGCTGTTCGCGGCCGCCGCGCCGCACGCCGCGCACGCGCAGACCCTGCAGGGCCGCACGGTTGACCGTGCCACGCAGCAGCCCGTCGCCGACGCCGAGATCACCCTGGTCGACGCGCAGGGCGAGGCCGCCGGCACCGCCCGCAGCGATGCGGACGGAAGCTTCCGCGTCACCGGTCCCGCCGCGGGAGAATACCGGCTGGCGGCGCGCGGACCCGGCTACCAGACCATGCTTTCCAACGTGGTCCAGCTGGCCCAGGGGCAGGAGCTGCAGGTGGAAGCCCGGCTCACGCCGCTGCCGTCGCGAGTGGAGATGGAGATCGCGGCGGCGGCGGCGCCTCCCGCCACCACGCACGGCATCACCGGCCGGGTGGTGGAGGCCGGCAGCCGGCGCGCCGTGGGGCAGGCCGCGGTCACGCTGCTGAACGAGCGCGGCCAGCACATCGTCCAGGTGACGGCCGACGCCGAAGGCAACTTCCACCTGCTCGTGCCCCAGCCCGGCCGCATCCGGCTGCGCGCGGACCGCGTGGGATACCAGCGCACGACCTCCGACGCCATCACCGTGGCCCCCGACGACACCGTGCGGGTGGAGCTGCTGATGTCCACCGACGCGGTGGTGCTGGCGCCGCTCACGGTGGTGGCGTCGTCGCGCAGCGTGGCCCGCAACTCCCGCATGGCGGCGTTCCAGTGGCGCGCGGAGCACAACGCCTGGGGCAGGTTCATGGGCCCGGAGCAGATCGCCCGTATCCGGCCCATGAACGCCACCGACGTGCTGCAGCAGGTTCCGGGGGTGCAGGTGGTGGGGAACGGGCTCGACCGCACCCCCACCCTGCGCGGCTGGCGCGGCTCGCGCTGCGTCCCCACGCTGTACGTTGACGGGCACCAGTCGACGGACATCGGGGTGGACGATCTGGTGAGCGGCCCCGACGTCGCGGCGGTGGAGGTGTACGACAAGCCCTTCGAGGCTCCGGCGGAGTTCATGCCTTCCGCCCGGCAGATGTCCTGTGGGGTAATTGTGGTCTGGAGCAAGCGCGCGGCACAGTAACGGCGTCCGGCGACGGCCAGGGGGTAGAGAGGGAGCACGGGGGGGCGCCGCGTCGGACGACGCGGCGCCCCCCGCTTCGTGCCCCCCGGCCTTGCTGCGCCCCCC
>DASQBH010000096.1:0-9163 GCA_035635315.1 Longimicrobium sp. | reverse complement strand
GACTCCACCTTCTACGCCGTGCCGGCCGCGAAAGTGGTGCGTGGATGGGCCCAGCGCACGCCGGACGACTTCACTTTCGCGCTCAAGATGCCGCAGGAGGTGACGCACGAGCGCCGCCTGCGCGACGCGGACGACGTGGTGGCGCAATTCCTGGACGCCGCGCGCGAGCTGGGCCCGCGGCTGGGCCCCATCCTGGTGCAGATGGGGCCCGACTTTGCTCCGGACGAGCTCTCGCACCTGGAGCGGTTCATACGCGGGCTGCCGCGGGAGCTGCGGTTTGCGCTGGAGGTGCGGCAGAACCGGTGGATGCGGCCGGACGTGCTGCCGGACCTGCTGGCGCTGCTGGCGGAGCAGGGGACGGCGCTGGCGCTGAGCGACGGCAAGTGGATTCCACGCGAGACCATGACGGAGCTGGCGGAGCGGCCCACGGCGGATTTTCACTACATCCGGTGGATGGGCCCCAACCGCGACATCACCGACTACTCGCACCTGCAGTTCGACCGCTCCGGCGAGATCCACGAGTGGGCGGAGGTGCTGCGCCGCGCGGCGCTGGGGACGGACGTATACGGCTACTTCAACAACCACTTCGCCGGCCACAGCCCCGCCAACGCCCGCGAGTTGCAGACCCTGCTGGGCCAGCGCCCCGTCGACCCCGCCACCCTGGGCGAGCAGATCTCGCTCTTCTGATCCACGCCCCGGCCGGAGAACCCGCCGCGGCACCCCCACGGGTCGGTCGCCACGATCCGCCGCCACGGGTCGATCACGGGTCCGCCGCCACGCCCCGGCCACCCCGGGATGAATCCCGGGGCTGGAACGGCCATAAGCCCCGCCCTGGGCTCGCGGAGCTCGCCCGGCGGGGCTTCACCTGCTCGGGTCGTCGCGGGCCGGCGCGCCTGGTAACGTGGTCGGTTGACGCGGCCGGCCACCCGAAAGATGCGAGGCCGGCCCACGCGAGCGGTTGAAGCCCGGTTTTGCGAGGAACGAGCAAAGACCGGGCTTATGGCCGTCCTAGCCGCGGGCTTTAGCCCGTGGCAAAGGGGCCCGCCTGGCCCGCCGGAGATCATACGAAGAGTCGGATACGAAGCCCCGCGTAGTTTGCGGGGCTTTTCGCTTTTCCAGCCGCGGGTTCACCCGCCCGGAAGACACCCCGCCGACGACGTTTCCTCCATCACCCGCTCGCCCGTCCACCCGTCCACACCATCACACCCTCACCCTCCACCCCTCAAATCGCCCCTTCCGGCGCAACTTCTCCACTGTGGACGCGGCCACTTTCGCGTGCTGTACAAGTCGTAAACTGATCGGGAAAACGGGTGCGTGGCGCCACACACCTATACGGGATAAACGGAGGTGTGCACGGCATAAACGTTCGCATGCACTCGCCGTGAACTTGCACCTAAGTGGTATATATATCAGCACTTAGCAGATAGAGCGCGAGAACTTGTTTCGGATAATCTTCGGTATTAGTCTTGCTTTACTTGCGGTGACGCAAAGTGTGTCCGACGTGATCTTTCGAGGGCTGTATCCGTGAGCGCCGCACCCGACCTCAAGCTGCTTCGCGCCACCCTGGAAAAGCGCTTTGGCGATGCCATCGTGCCGCTTCCGGGGCAGGCGCCGTCGCGCGAGCGCGCGGGGTTCCGCACGGGGGTGGCGGCCCTGGACGGGCTGGTGCCCGGCGGCGTGCCCCGCCGCGCCATCACGCTCTGGGCCGGCGAGGCCACCAGCGGCCGCACGGCCGCGCTGCGCGTGCTGGTGGAGGCCGCCTGCCGCGAGACGCTGGTGGCGCTGGTGGACGCCACGCGCACCCTGGACCCGGCCTCGTGGTGCGGCGCGGACGGGCACTCCGCGCCGGGGCTGTGGGTGGCGCGGCCCCCCGGCGCCGGGCACGCAATGGAGGGCGCCTGGGTGGCGGAGACGCTGCTGCGCACCGGCGCCTTTGGCCTCGTCATCCTGGACGGCCCCGCGCCGGAGCCGGTGGAGGCGCACCGGCTGCGCGCCGTGGCCCGCGAGACGGACGCGGCAGTGCTGGTCTCCACGGACGTCGGCGGCACCAGCTGGCGCGCGGACGTAAAGCTGGACTTCCGCCGCACGGGTGTCCATGCGGGGCTGCGCGCCGGCGGCCGCTTTCGCCGCCCCTCCGCCATCCAGATGGCCAAGGGGTGGGGCGCGCGCACGGGCGAGCGGCAGGTGGAGCTGGTGCACGAGCCCGCCGCCCGGCTGCACACGGCGCACGGCCCCGACCGCCGCGCCGCCGCCCGCCTCCTGCGCTTCGGATGACCGCGCGGCGGATCGCCTGCATCCGGCTTCCCGACCCCGCGCCCGCGCTGGAGGTGGACGCACGCGCCGCGCTGTCGGGCGCGCTGCTGGCCGCCGCGCCGCGCGTGATCCCCGTCCGTGGCCACCCCCGCGCCTTCTGGGCCGACGTGACCGGGATGGAGGGCCACGGCGGCGACGCGGGCGTGGGCCGCGCCCTGGCGGAGGCGGCGGAGCGCGCGGGATGGGAAGCACGCGTGGGCGTGGCCGGCTGCTGCATCGCCGCCGCCGCGGCCACGCGCGAGCGCGCCGTTCCCGTGCGGGTGGTGCCGCCCGGGCGCGAGGCCGCCTACCTGCGCCGCCGCTCGCTCGGCCTCATCCCCATCTCCGCGGACCTGCGCCACTCGCTGGAGTTGCTGGGGATGCGGACGTGCGGCGACCTGGCCGCGCTGGTCCCCGCGGAGGTGGAGCTGCGCTTCGGGGCCGAGGGGCTGCGGGCCTGGCGCCTGGCACACGGCGACGACACGCGCTGGCCCTTTCGCCCCGCCGCGCCGGGGATCGCCGCCGCCGAGGCGGACTTCGAGCCGGCGATCGAAACGTCGGAGCCGCTGCGCTTCGTCCTGGGCGGGCTCATCGGCTCGGTCCTGGGGCAGCTGGAGACGCGGCAGCGCATCCCCGCGCGGCTGCGCCTGGTGCTGCGCGTGGAGGACGCGGCGGACGACGTGCGCGAGGTGCGGCCGGCGCGGCCCACCGCGGACGCCCGGGTGCTGGGGGACCTGTGCCGCCGCGCCGTGGACGCCGAGCCGCTCGCCGGGCCCGTGCGCGGCGTCGCGCTGGTCGCGGAGGAGGAGGGGACGGCGCGGGCGGACCAGCTGGACGCCTTTACCGCCCCCGCGCCGGACCCCGGCGCCCTGCACGCGGCTCTCCTTCCCGTCTTCGCCCGCTGGGGCGAGGGGGCGCTCAGCACGGCCGTGCACAACGGCGCCCACCTTCCCGGCGAGCACGCGGACTGGGCGCCGCGGGGGAGCGACGGCATCGCCGCGGTGGCGGACGCGCGCCCCTCCGGTGAGGAGCGCCCCGGAGGGGACAGCCATGTGTTCCGCAACACCCTCTCCCTCTGCCTGCGCCGCCTTCCCGAGCCCCTGGAGGTGGAGGTGCGGGTGGACGCGGAACACCGTCCCGCACAGGTGGACATTCCGGCGCACCAGAATGCGTTGGTGGACGGGGGGATCGGGGGTTTTCCACCAAGGTTGTGGAAAACTCGCGCGGAGGGACCGGAGCGGATTTCGGGGGCGTGGTGGGCGCGTGGGACGGCCCGGGAGTACTGGCGCGTGGAGTCGCCCGACGGATGGCTGGGGCTGGTGTACCGCGACGGCGCCAGCGGCCGGTGGTACCTGGAAGGGTGGTACGATTGAGGGGCGTTCGTGACGCAAGCGCGATGGCGCATTGCGCGCGGTTTTACCGTAAGTGCCTGTGAAACAAGGAGATTACGTCGAGCTGCATTGTCACAGCGCGTTTTCGCTCGGTGACGGTGCTACGTCGCCCGAGGGCCTTGTGTCAAGGGCGGCGGAGCTCGGCTACACCCACCTGGCGCTCACCGATCACGACGACCTGGGGGGCGCCGTGCGCTTTTCGCGCGCCTGCCAATCGGCCGGAATCTCCCCCCTGCTGGGCGCGGAAACCACGCTGTGGGACGGATCTCACCTCACCCTGATTGTGGAAAACTGGTCGGGGTGGAAAAACATCTGTGCGCTGCTCACGGCGGCGCGTACGAAGAGCCCGCGCGGGGTCCCGGCGCTGGACCTGGAAACGCTCGCCGCGCGGTCTGAGGGACTGGTGGCGCTTTCGGGGTGTCCGCACGGCCGGCTGCCGTCCCTGTTGCGCCAGGAGCGGCACGCGGAGGCGCGCAACTGGGCGGGACAGCTCAAGGAGATCTTCGCCGACCGCTTTCACCTGGAGCTGTGGGACCACCGCACGCACCAGGAGGCGTCGCTGTGCGCGGACCTGCTGGACGTGGCGCGCGAGACGGGGATCCCCTGGGCGGTGACGCACGACGTGCACTACGCCGACCCCTCCGGCCGCGCCGTGCACGACCTGATGACCTGCATCCGCCGCGAGACCACGCTGGACGAGGCGCACCGCCGCGGCTGGCTGCGCCCCAGCGCCGAGTGGTGCCTGCAGGCACCGGCGGAGATGGCGCGGCGGTGGCGCACGGCGCCGGAGGGCGTCCTCCGCACCCGCGAGATCGCGGAGCGCTGCGCCGGCTTCAGCCTTACCGAGGCGCCCCCCATCCACCCCCGCTTCCACCTTCCCGAGGGCTGGGCGTCCGCGGACGCCATGCTGGAGTCGCTGTCGCGGTCCGGGCTGCGCGAGCGGCTGCCGGAGGCGTCGGAAAAGCACTGGCGGCAGCTGGAGCACGAGCTGTCCATCATCCGCGGGATGGACATGGCCGACCACTTTCTGGTGGTGTGGGACATCTGCCGCTTCGCGCGGGAGAGCCGCATCCTGTGCCAGGGGCGCGGCTCGGCGGCCAACTCCCTGGTCTGCTATGCGCTGCGCATCACGGCGGTGGACCCCGTGGCCAACGACCTCCTCTTCGAGCGCTTCCTTTCCCCCGAGCGCCCCGAGCCGCCGGACATCGACGTAGACTTCGCGGCCATGGACGACCGCGAGCGCGTGCTGCAGTACGTGTACGAGAAGTACGGGCGCGGGCACGCGGCCATGGTGTGCACCCACGTGGAGTACCGCGGCCGCAGCGCCATCCGCGACGCCATGCGCGTGCTGGGTTTTCCCGTGGCGGACGCGGACTTCCTGGCCAGGCGGGTGGATGGATACTCGTCCGCGACGAAGGCGGCGGAGTGGCTGGAGATGGCGGAGGGCAAGGCGCTGCGGGCCATCGGCCTGGATCCCGCCGAGCCGCGGGCGAAGGCGCTGGTGAAGCTGGTGGGCGGGCTGGACGGCCTGCCGCGCCACCGGGGGATCCACAGCGGCGGCTTCGTGCTTTCCGGCACTCCGCTGGGCGAGTCCGTCCCCATCGAGCAGGCGTCGATGGTCAACCGCACGGTCATCCAGTGGGACAAGGACGACTGCGCGGACCTGGGCGTCCCCAAGTTCGACCTGCTGGGGTTGGGGATGCTCAAGCTTCTGGGCCAGTGCATGGACCTGATCCGCGACTGGCGCGGCGTGGAGATCGACATCGGCCGCCTGCCGATGGACGACCCCGCCGTCTACGCGCAGATCGGCGCGGCGGACACCATCGGCCTCTTCCAGATCGAGAGCCGCGCGCAGGCCAACTTCCTCCCCCGCCTGCGCCCCACCTGCTTCTACGACGTGGTGATCTCCGTGGGCGCCATCCGCCCTGGCCCCATGCTGGGCGGGCAGGTAAAGGAGATGCTGGCGCGCCGGCGCGGCCAGGTGCCCACGGAGTACCCGCACCCCGACCTGGAGGCGGTGCTGGGGCGCACGCACGGGCTGGCGCTGTTCCAGGAGCAGCTGATGCGCTGCGCCATCGTGGTGAGCGGGTGCTCGGCGGGGCAGGCGGACCGGCTGCGGCGCGCCATGAGCCGCAAGCGCTCGCGCGAGGAGATGCACGCGGCCACGGCGTCCATCCGCGAGGGGATGGCGGCGCGCGGCGTGGACGAGGTGGCGGCGGAGAAGGTGCTGGGCTGGCTGGAGGCGTGCGCCAGCTACACCTTTCCGGAGTCGCACGCCATCAGCTTCGCGCTACTGGCGTACGCCAGCGCGTGGCTACGCCGCTACTACCCCGCGGAGTACCTGTGCGCCATCCTGAACGCCCAGCCCATGGGCTTCTACCCCGTCTCCACGCTCATCCACGACGCGCGGCTGCACGGGGTGGAGGTGCGGCCGGTGGACCTGGCGGAGAGCGCGTGGGACTGCACTTTGGAAGAGAGTGCGAAAGTGCGGGAGTGCGAAAGTGCGAAAATAACTGCGGATGACGGGGAAGATCCCGCGGACTGGGCGGATGCCCCTCACTCTCGCACTCTCGCACTCTCGCACTCTCGCACTTCCTCCCCCGCCGTCCGCGTGGGCCTGCGGTACGTCCGTGGCCTGGGTACGGTGACGGGGCGGCGGTTCAGGGCAGAGCTGGAGCGGGGGCGCTTCACCTCGGTGGCGGACGTGGTGGAGCGGTTCGATTCGGAGCACGGGCTGCGCGCGCTGGCGGCCGCGGGGGCGTTCCGCTCGTGGATCGAGGGCGGTCCGCGGCAGGCGCTGTGGGCGGTGCTGGGGGAGCTGCGCGCCCGCCGCAGCGGCGGCCCGCTGGCGCCGGTCGCGCCGTCCACGACGCAGCTGCCGGAGCTGGCTCCCGCGGAGCGCACGCTGATGGCGCACCACGTCACCGGCTTCGACATCGACGGGCACCCCATGCGCCACCTGCGCGGCTACCTGCGCGAGCTGGGCATCGCCGAGCTGGGCACGCTGGGCGGCGACGGTCGCCGCCACGGCGAGCGCGTGACCGCCGCGGGGCTGGTGATCGTGCGCCAGCGCCCGGGGACGGCCAAGGGCTTCGTGTTCGTGGGGCTTGAAGACGAGACGGGGCGCCTGGACGTGATCGTCACGCCCCAGCTCTACGAGAAGGAGCGCGAGATCATCAACCGAAACGGCATCCTGGCGGTGCGGGGACGGCTGGGAAAGGAAGACGGCGTGGTGAACCTGAAGGCCGAGACCTTCTTCCCCCTGCGCCTGGACGAAGCCAGCGCCGTCGTCCGCTCACACGACTACCACTGACGCGCGAGCGGAGCGGCGGACTCAGGCGGCGGATTTGCCCCGCTTAGCCGGCGGCGGCGCCTCTACCCAGCCCTCACGCAGAAGCTGCTGTCCCAGTTCGTTGAGATGCGCAACGTACTTGTGCACGTCGTGATCAAAGCGTGCATCGATTGCAAGACGAACCTCGTGCAGTTCATCGAGCACCTCATCCACCGCGTTCCGAGGCTCTCTCATCATCTCCTCCTGAGGAGGTCCTGCGGTGTCACCAGCGCCGGCACCTGCAATCCCAAGGCCGAGTTTATCCTGCGGATGTGAGTGGCCTTGTTCGGATTTGCGAGATGCCGACAGTTCCACGTTACAATGAAATCGCAGTCATTCTTGGAGGCAAGTGCCAGGTGCATCGCATCAGCTGGCGTAGGACGCGCGGGCATGAGCTTGTGATGAAGGTACGTCTCGACGATTGCGGGTACTGGTGGGTGTGGCAACAGAAGCGGAAGCCCAACAAGGAGGCCTCTTCGTAATTCAACAAGAGGAAGCCGTGTCCCCGCGGCGAGTTCCTCGAAAACGGTTGGACTCGTTACCAGCTCGTACCGTTGCGCCGCATCCGACCACCACTCGCGCGTCCACTCCCGCCGAGCGACGAGTTCCGGCTGCGTGCGCGTTTCGTAGTAGAAGTTCGGAATCGTCGTTTCGACGTATACTCGTGGTTTCGGCATAGTCAGGCGGTCGGCTTGCCTGGCTTTGCCTCGCTGGCTGTCTCCGTGGGAGATTGCTCCGTAATCCGGTCTGTAGCGCGCCGGAGCCTGCCCGGATAGCGCTTCTGTGCCTCCTGGTAATACGCCAGCAGCTTGGCGGGATCATTGCCGAATTCCGCTTCGAGCTTCCGCTGGGCTTCCGCGACCTCATCAAGCAAGGGATCCGCGGGATCGATCCTCTTCATTGGCTCCTCTCGGCTGTGGTGGCTGCCCTCCGCTCTCCAGCCAACGCCTCCGCCTGGGCGGGGGTGAGGCGCGAGAGGGAGGCGAGGACGGCAGGGAGGTCTTCGAGGCGGACCACCTGGAGCACGGGGCCCAGCTCGGCGACGGGCTTGCCGTCGCGCAGCAGGGTGAAGCGCTCACCCCGGTTCACCACCAGGTCCACGTACTCGGCAAAGTGGCGCGCTACGTCGATCATGCAGATGGGCGTCATGGAGAATTTCCGGATCGGTGGGATCTGAGCAGACGACAGAGGTGAACGAAGGGTACAACACCTTCGCGGCGGGATGGAAGTGGCCGTGCGAACACGGCCACCTGCGGCACAAGGCAGTTTTGAGGCGGCAGCAGGAGATTTCCGCCAAACCCGCCGCGGGCGCGATCCTTTTGCGCTACGTGGGGTATACGGGCACATCGAACGGACGGCGGGACTCCCGCAAGGGGCCGCCGTCTTCTATTTTTGCCGCGAAAATCGAGAACCCCGCGGCCCGCCAGTATCCCCAGACGCATGTCCTTCGAACCGCTCGGGCTGTCGCCCGCCCTGCTCCGCGCCGTCACGGAGCTCGGATACACCCGCCCCACGCCGATCCAGGAGCAGTCCATTCCGCCCGCGCTTACGGGCGCGGACGTGCTGGCCTGCGCCATGACCGGCAGCGGCAAGACGGCCGCGTTCGCGCTTCCCATCATTCAGCGCCTGGCGGGCAAGCCGCGCGGCACCACGCGGGCGCTGGTCATCAGCCCCACGCGCGAGCTGGCGGCGCAGATCCAGGAGCAGTTCGTCGCGCTGGGCAGGCACACGGGCGTGCGCTCCGCCTCCGTCTTTGGCGGGGTGGGGATGAAGCCGCAGGAGGAAGCGTTCCGCCGCGGCGTCGACGTGATCATCGCCACGCCGGGGCGGCTGCTGGACCACCTGCAGTACCCCTACGCGAAGCTCGACAACGTCGAGGTGCTGGTGCTGGACGAGGCGGACCGCATGCTGGACATGGGCTTTCTCCCCGACATCCGCCGGGTGCTGAAGCACGTTCCGGCCGAGCGGCAGACGCTGTTCTTCAGCGCGACCATGCCGGCGCCGATCGCGGCGCTCGCCAACGACATGCTGCAGAAGCCGGCGACGGTGGACCTGCAGCGCCAGGCCAAGCCCGCCACGGGCATCACGCAGGCCGTCTATCCCGTGGGCGAGGAGCTCAAGGCGCAGCTGTTCCTGGAACTGCTGAACC
>DASQBH010000095.1:0-2148 GCA_035635315.1 Longimicrobium sp. | reverse complement strand
AGCAGAGGAAGCAGGGAACTGCCCGAGAAAATCCTCGCTTTCTCTGCTTCTTCTGCGTGAGAGCCTGCGGTTGGGAATGATGACTGTATTTGCGGATTCGGTATAATCGAGACGCAGCCGTGCCGGGGCCGCGGTCCGCCGGGAACTCTCTAGGCGAGCGCCGGGCGGGGCTCGAGGGCGGCTTCGGGGAGGGCGTCGGGGACAGCGTCCGGGAGGTCGTCCTCCATCCGCATCAGGCGGGGGGAAAGGAGGCCGGTGGCGGCGACCAGGACGCACATCCCGCCCGTGACCATGAAAAGGAGCCCGATCCCCCGCCCGGGCCCGGTGCCGCCCAGGAGCGGACCCAGGCGCCCGGCCAGCGCGCCGCCCGGCGCCAGGAGCGGCGCGAAGACGCGGTCGGCCAGGGGGCCGGCGACCAGGTAGCAGACCGGGGCGGTGCAGGTGGCGATCATCCGGCGGATGGCAAAGACGCGGCCCTGCAGCTCGGGAGGCACCTTTACCTGCCACACCGTCTGGCTGCACCCGTTCACCACCGGCATGCAGAGGTTGAAGAGGAAGAGCCCCGCGGCCACCAGCGGCGCCCACGGCCGCAGCCCCATCACCATCATGCTCATTCCCAGGATACCCGCGCCCACGACGATCCCCCGCACCCGCCGCCGCGGCCCGCCCCACGTGCTCATCACCATGCCACCCAGCAGGATCCCCGCCGCCCCGGTGGAGAGGGTGGTGCCCAGGACCGCGGGGGTGGCAAAGGAGAGGACCAGGGGGACGATGAGGACGTTGTTGAAGTTGGAGAAGAGGTTGATGGACGAGAAGAAGGCCATGAGCGCCGTGAGCCCCGGCCGCTCGGCCACGTAGCGCACCCCCAGGCGGACCTCGGTCCACAGCGAGGGCCGCGCGTCCGCCTCCTCGCGCGCCGCGGGCTTCGGAAAGCGCACCACGGACAGCGTGGCGACGGCGGCCAGCAGGGTGGCGCAGTCGATCAGCATCACCCCGGGGATGCCGATCCGCCCGATCAGGATCCCCGCCAGCAGGGGGGCCAGGATGCCGGAGGCGGCGTACGCGAACTCCACCATCCCCGCGGCCCGCCCCAGCAGGTGCTTGGGGACCAGCAGCGTGGTGGCGGCCGAGTACGCCGGCCACTGAAAGGCGGCGCACGCGGCGTAGACCATCGCCGCCAGGTAGATGTGGACGATGTGCAGCCGGTCCGCGTACAGCAGGAGCGCCAGCGCCAGCGTGGCCGACGCCGAGATGGTGTCGGAGACGAGCATGGTCCGCCGCCGGTCCCACCGGTCCACCAGCGCCCCCGCGACGGGGAGAAGGAGGATGGTGGGAAGGGTGGCGGCGACCAGGATCAGGGCGAATCCGGTGACCGACCCCGTCTTCTGGTAGACCCACACCCCCAGGGCAAAGGAGGTAAAGCCCGAGCCCACCCCCGAGATCAGCTGCCCCGCCCAGACCAGCAGGAAGGTGCGGAACCCCGGGGCCGTCGCGGCCCGAGCCCCGGCGCTCACGCCGCCCCCGCCGTCACGGTCCGTCCGCCCGCCGGGACAGGCGGCAGGAGCCCGCTGCGGACGAACCACCGGAATAAGGTGGCAAAGACGTGCGCGTCCAGCCCCGGCCGCACCACGCGGCTCCCCGCCAGCCCGCGCACGACGTGGTCGCACCCGATGTGGGGCATGGGGCGGTCGGCGGTGTCGGAAAGGATGCCCAGGAGCGGTTCCAGGACGCTGCCGCCCCCGGCGCCCTCTTCCACCCGCGCGGTCAGCGCGTCGCGCCACGCGTCGTACGGAACGCTCCGCACGGGGTAGCCAAAGGCGCGCAGGTG
Organism: Longimicrobium sp.; assembly: GCA_035635315.1. GTDB lineage: Bacteria > Gemmatimonadota > Gemmatimonadetes > Longimicrobiales > Longimicrobiaceae > Longimicrobium. Next base: position 320 of record DASQBH010000095.1, on the reverse strand, counting down.
GTCGAAGATCCGGTTCCAGGGGAGCGGATCGGGCTCGATGGTGTGGAAGGTCCTTCCCGCCTCCCCCTCGCGCAGCGAGAGCGCGACGATGGCGCCGGCCACGTAGTCGGCGGTGGCGGCGGCGAGCGGGTACTCGCGCAGCGGCGCCAGCCCCAGCTCCACGCACCCCTGGATCACCTTGCTGATGTAGTCGTCCTCGTTGCTGACGCCGGTGCGGCTGTCGCCCAGGATCACCCCGGGACGGTAGACGGAGACGGGGATGCCGCGCGCCCGCGCCAGCTCCACGAGCCCTTCCGCCACCCACTTGCTCTGGCTGTAGC
>DASQBH010000094.1:0-3292 GCA_035635315.1 Longimicrobium sp. | reverse complement strand
CACACCAGCCCTGCCCGCATGCCGCGCGAGCCCATCACGCTACAGCTTACGCCTCGACAGGCCCAGGCGCTGCACGCGCTGGCGGCGCTGGAGGACCTGCCGCCGGAGGTGTACGCGGCAGAGGTCCTGGCCAAGCACCTGTACCACGCCTACACCCCCGACGTGCAGCGCGCCGCCCAGGCGCGCGGCCAGCAGCCGAAACCCTGATCGCACGCCCGCGACCGATCAATGGACGATCATTCCTTTACGTTCCTCAAGAACCTGCTCGACGTTCCCGCGCCTTCGGGGTTCGAGACGCCCGCCGCCCGGGTGTGGCGCGCCGAGGCCGAGACGTTCGCCGCGGGGGTGGACGTGGACGTGGCCGGCAACTCGTACGCAACGGTGGGCACCGAGGGCGGCCCGCGCATCATGCTGGCCGGCCACGTGGACGAGATCGGGCTGATGGTCACCCACGTGGACGACGACGGGATGCTGTACGTGGACGGCATCGGCGGATGGGACCCGCAGGTGCTCGTGGGGCAGCGCATCCGCTTTCTTACCCGCAAGGGCGACATCGTGGGCGTCGTCGGCAAAAAGCCGATCCACCTGATCAAGGCCGACGAAAAGGACAAGGCCGTCAAGATCACCGACCTGTGGGTGGACATCGGCGCCAAGGACGCCGACGACGCCATCGCGCGCGGCGTGCGGGTGGGCGACCCCGGCGTGGTGGACACGCACCTGGTGGAGCTGGGCAACCGGATGATCGCCAGCCGCGCCGTGGACAACCGCATCGGCGCGTACGTGGTGCTGGAGGTGCTGCGCACCCTTTCCCAGGGCAGGCCGCCCGCGGCGCTGGTGACGGCGGTGGCCACCACGCAGGAGGAGATCGGCTACACGGGCGGCGGCGCGCGCCCCTCGGCGTACCGGCTGGAGCCGCGCCTGGCCGTGGTCGTGGACCTGACGTTCGCCACGGACGCGCCGGGGGTGGAAAAGAAGCAGCAGGGCGACCACAAGATCGGCAGCGGGCCCGTGCTCTCGCGCGGCTCCGCCATCCACCCGCTGATGTTCGAGCGGATGGCCGAGACGGCGGAGCGCGAGGGTATTCCCTACACCATCCAGGCAAGCCCGCGGCAGACCTCCACCGACGCCGACGCCATCTACCTGCAGCGGCACGGCGTGGCAACGTCCGTCATCTCCATCCCCAACCGGTACATGCACAGCCCCAACGAGGTCGTGTCGCTGGATGACGTCGACGCCACCGTGGCCCTGATCGCCGCCTTCTGCCGCGACATCCGCGACGAGGACGACTTCATCCCGCGCTGATGGTGTGATGGTGTGATGGTGATCGCAAAGGCCCGCTTCCGCAGTCGGAGGCGGGCCTTCGTGTCTGATCGTGCGTTCGTGCTGTCGCCCGCCGGGCGAATGAATTCGCGGCTGGGAAAACGTGATGTCCGCCTCCGCGGACCGCTCGTGCCGTACGCCGGCCCTGTGCACACCCTCGGCATCGTGCAGTTGAAGCCCCGCGCAGTTTGCGGGGCTTTTCGCTGTTCCAGCCGCGGGTTCACCCGCCCGGGAATGATCCCGGCGGGTCCCACAGCCTCCACCGGGTGCCGTTCTGAGCGCCGCGACGTTGCCCGTGCGGCCTCATCTATCTACAATCCCTGCACAAACGTCCGTGCACCAGCGCCGGGGAGGAGCCGTTGTACACGGTGGATGAGATCGTCATGCGCGCGCCGGTGGAGGCGTGCTTCGAGGCGGGGGCGGACGTGGAGCGCTGGCCGGAGCGGCTGCCGCACTACCGCTGGGTGCGCTTTCAGCGCAAGGACGGCTTCGGCACGGGGCTGGTGGAGATGGCGGCGCGGCGGTCGTTCGGGCCGCTGCAGTACCCCGTCTGGTGGGTCTCGGAGATGCACATCGACCGTGCCCGGCCGGCCGTCATCTACCGCCACGTGGACGGCATCACCACCGGGATGGACGTGGAGTGGACCTTCCAGGACCGCGGCGACGGCACCACCCTCGTCCGCATCGTGCACGACTGGAAGCAGGGGCCGGCGTGGCCCCTGCCCGGCATCGGCCGGCGGGCGGTGGCGGACGCGGTGATCGGGCCCGTCTTCATCCACCACGTCGCCAGCCGCACCCTGGCCGGCATCAAGAAGCACGTGGAGAACGGATGAAGCGCACCTCCGCCGCGCTCTGGTGTACAGGGCGGCGGTTCAACCGGCGGCCGGGCGCGGGAGCGGCGAAGCCCCCTCCCGCGCCACTGTTTTTCTGCGGATCAGGACGAGCAGTTTGATGACGGACACCAGCCACAACGGCGGCCCCGCGCCGCTGCGCCGCGTCGCCATCACGGGCATCGGGTGCGTTACGCCCATCGGCACCGGCGTGGAAGCGCTCTGGGACGGCCTGCGGCGCCGGGAGTCGGCCGTGCGGAAGATCGACCGCTTCGATCCGTCGCCGTTCCGCTCGCACATCGCCGCGCAGGTGGACGGCTTCGAGCCCACGGACTACATGGACCGCAACCGCGCGCGCCGCACCGAGCGGTACGCGCAGTTCTCCATCGCCTCCGCCCGGCTGGCGCTGGACGACGCCAGGCTGGACCCCGCCTCCGTCGATCCCGACCGCGCCGGCGTGCTGCTGGGGAGCGCGCTGGGAGGCGTGGCGTACGGCGAGAACCAGTTCACCAGCTACGTGCACAGGGGCGTCCGCGGGGTGGACCCCATGCTGGCGCTGGCCGTGTTCAACGGCGCGTCCAGCTGCAACGTGGCCATCGAGTTCGGCTTTACCGGGATCAATTCGACGAACGGGATGAGTTGCGCGTCCGGCGCCATCGCCGTGGGCGACGCGTGGCGCGCCATCCGCCTGGGCGAGGCGGACGTCGTACTGGCCGGGGGCGTGGAGACGCCGCTGGCGCCGCTGTGCTACGGCGCGTTCGCCATCATCCGCGCCATGTCTACGCGAAACGACGACCCCGCCACCGCCTCGCGTCCCTTCGACGCCGGCCGCGACGGGTTCGTGATGGGCGAGGGCGCGGCGATCCTGGTGATGGAGGAGATGGAGCACGCCCGGGCCCGCGGCGCGCGCATCTACGCCGAGGTGCTGGGCCACGGCACCAGCAACGACGCGCACCACATGACGGCGCCGCGCCCCGACGGCGCCCAGGCCGGCCGCGCCATGCGCGCGGCGATGTCCACCGCCGGGCTGCGGCCGGAGGACGTGGACGTGATCAACGCGCACGGTTCGTCCACGCCGCTCAACGACAGCACGGAGAGCAAGGTCATCCGCGACGTGTTCGGCGAGCACGCGGACGCGCTCA
>DASQBH010000093.1:0-3569 GCA_035635315.1 Longimicrobium sp. | reverse complement strand
GGCGGGATCGACCCCCGAGACACCTACTTTGCGTTCGACGTCACCACCACGCGTACCACGCAGGGAGATGACACGCCGGATGCGCTCTTCGCCGCAACGGAGAGCGAGTACACGACCAGCGAGTCCGCGTACCTGGAAGCCGGCTACGGGACGGACGGGCTGCTGCGCTTCAACGTGTACAGCGACGGAGGCACGGACCCGCGGCTGCCGCCGCCTCCGGCCGTGGTGCGCACCGTCGGAAACGACGTCATCCTCTACGACGAGTGGGGAACGGTGGCGGCGGAATACTTCTTTGACGGCTTCATGGAGGGTACCGGCCTGCCGGGTGGAGACCTGGCGCTCGGCAGTCCGTACGGGACGCTGTACAACCCGCTGGGCCAACGCTCCGGCGGGGGCGGCGCGGGAACGCAACCTCCCCAGATTACCGGGGTGGATCCCGGGCAGACGAAGGTGCGGCAGGTCCGGGACGACGTGCTGCAGATCACCACGACCTCGGGCGGCACGGCCGGCCCCCAGGCCGCGGCGGTGAACGGCCCGTCGATCTCTGCTACACGCACGTACCGGCGCCGCGCCGTTCCGACCTCCGCGGCCGCGGGAGAAGCCGTGCCTGCCGGAGCGGTTCTGCACTGGGTGCTGGAATCCGTTGAGCAGACGGCGAGCGTTCCCGGTCCGCATGGGAACTCGACCGTCCGCACCCGGACCACGTACCGGTACGCAGCGGCGCACATCAACCGCGGCCGCGACGAGTCGCGCGAGAAGGCGCTCCGCGAGTCCACGGCACCGTCGAAGGCCGCGCAGAGCCGCGTTGCGCCCGGCCGCAGCGGCGCACTCACGGCGGTCGGCGGAGTGGCCGCCGCAACGGATGACGGGATCGGCCTGTGCGAGAAGCGGCAGTACAACTACACGCGGACCGTCTCGCCGGGTGGAGGCGCGGTGGTGTATCAGCACGGCTTCTGCTCCGACGCAAGGACGTGGTCCGCCATGCGCGAGCGGGTTCCGGAGACGCACAGGGTGGGCGTGGAGCAGACCTACAGCCTGAACTCCGACGCGCCGATCGAGTCGCAGGTGGACGACCTGACCAGCCGGCTGGCGGCGATGGGCGTTCCCGGAAGCGTGGTGGTCGCCCACAGCCAGGGCGGACTGGTTGCCCGCCGACTCGGTCAGCGGCGGCCGGACCTGGTCTCGGGAGTGGTCACCATCGGCACGCCTCACGAGGGTGCATTGATCGCGAGCCGGCCGGCGTCGATGATCGCCAGCGCGCTGAATGACGCCATGAGCAGGCCCTGCTTCGGCGCTCTGTGCACGCTGCAGTCGGAGGTGCGGGAGGCCGTCGTCGCCGGATTGCTCACCCATGGTGTTGGCGAGCTGATTCCGGCGGCCGGGGACGACCAGCCCGGCTCAGCGCTCATCCTTCGGGTCAACGGACACTCGCAACCACAGTACGAGACGTTCCGCCGCGCCAGCATCGCCATGAACGTCCATCCCCGCTGGGCCGTGTTCCGGCTTCTCGGGGACGCACAGACCGACCGAGCGCGGCTGCTGAACCAGGAACCCCTCAAGGGCCGTGGCTACGTCCGCGATGCCCAGCGGCTGTACGACGCCGCGCGCGTGCTGCGGTACATGGCGATGGCGCTGCGCTGGCGGGTGACGGACTACGGGTGGGGATGGGGATGCCATCAGTCCGGCTACGCGTCGTATTGGGAGCCGTGCTACAACCCGTACGGGTACACCTCGCACTGGTGGCAGAGCAGCTACTGGTACTTCATCGCCAATGTCCTGGATCTCATCGCCGGCTCGGTGATCTGGACGATGGATACCGTCGACCGGCTCTGGGACGACTTTACGACCGGGCGAGTGGGCGGCACCGACGGCTTCGTGCAGCTTGCCTCGCAGCACTACCCCAGGTACGTCCCCGGCGCTTGGCCTGTCCTGCAGTTCCAGATCAACGGGTTCGAGGCGCACAGCGGGGAAACTGCCAGTGCCTCGGTGCTCACCACCTTGCGTCCCGCTCTGGACCACGCGGGTCTGCTCCGGCATTAGGTGCCATGCGATCTCCCCATCTCTGCCAGCGGCGCGTGGGCGCTCGCGCTACCGTCTTCCTGGCAGTCATCCTTCTCGCCGCGTGCGAGGAGCCGGTCGGTGGCGGCGGTTCCGGCGACGGGCCGGGCGGGCTCGATCTGCTGTTCCGGACGCAGGTGGAGGGCGCCAGGAACGCATTCGTCCCCACGTCAGAAGGCCAGCGCCTGTACGCCGACGTCGATCGGCGCATCGAGGCCTTCGACCTGGGCACCGGCGCCAGATTGTGGAGCTACGCGCGGCCGCCGGGTGGCCCGTCGTCGATCGTGGTGCGGAGCGGCCGCCTGTTCTTCGCCGGCGATTCGGCCGTGGCGGTAGACGCAGCCACCGGCCGCGAACTGTGGCGCCAGGGACTGGACTCGCCCGCGGGCCTGGGCGAGAGCGACGGGGATGCGGACGCGTTCTACGTGGGAACGCACGAACACCGCGTGTACGCGTTCCGCGCCACGGACGGGGAAGTGCTCTGGACCCGTGACCTGGGGCCGGACTGGGAGTTCGGGGGCGTGGTTCGGGGGATGACGGTCAGCGGCGACACCGTGTACGCCGCGGTGGAGCACAACACCGGCGTCAACGGATACATCGGCACGGGTGACGTGTTTGCGCTGGACCGCCGGACCGGCGCGGTGCTCTGGGTGCATCGCAACGGCGACGGTTCCGGGCTGGACATCTACCAGTCGGCGGGGCGAGTGGCGGGGCGGCTGCTGCTGCTCTCCGCCAACTGGGCCAACGAGTACGTGGCACTGGACCGCTTTACCGGCCAGGAGGCGTGGCGGGCGCGCGGCACGTTCCGGTACGCCGGGCTGGACGAGGCGCCCGAGGTGCGGGGCGGGCGTGCCTACTTCGCCTCGCATGACCTCTACGCGCGCGCGGTGGATCTCGCGTCCGGGCGGGAAGTCTGGCGGGGACGCGTGGGGAGCGGCGCGAACAAGGTTGCGCCGTGTGGAAGCCGGCTTCTGGTCCAGGACCTGGGCCTTTCGGTCGTGGATCTCGCGACCGGAGAGATGCTGGGCCGCGGGTACGATGCGTCGGTCAACGAGTACCTGCACACCGATTTCGTGGTGGTTGGGGATCGTGCGTACGTCTTTGGTCAAAGAGACCTGTATGCGTTCCGTTGTCCCTCGTAAGGTGCCGCACGTGCCCCTCCACCGGCAGGTGATGTGCGCGGCGATCTTCTTCTGTGCCGTCACAGGCACCCTTGCCGGAGCGGGTCCCCTCGCGGCGCAGACGGTCGCTTCCCATTCCGTGCCCGACGGGGCGCCGGTCCGGGCAACCGACTCCGCGGCGACCGCGGACTGGATCGCCTTACCCGCGGCGCTGCCGCCGATCCTCGTGCCCCCGGCGGCGCAGGCGGATGGTTCGGTTGTGATCCAGGGCGGCGAGGGTCCCGTGCCGGTGCTCTTCGCCATCTTCGGCGGAATCGCGGGGATGTTTGTGGGTGATTGGTGGATGCAGCGCGGCTGCGAGGAGAACTGCGAGGAACGCGGGTTCCTTGG
>DASQBH010000092.1:0-3260 GCA_035635315.1 Longimicrobium sp. | reverse complement strand
CCCGGGTGGTTTCGGTCCTCAGGAGTTGAAACGAAAGCCGCGACCGGGGGGCGCCGCCAACAGCGAACCATCGCGCCGTGTGGATCTGGCGGATGGCGTCCCGGGCCTTCAGGTACGCGTTGCCGGCCACATACGCGGCTTCGGAGTCGTACATGGCGAGAAAGGCATCCAGGTTTCCCTGATTCCACTCGTCCACGCGCTCCCGCACCACGCGGATGATGGCGGAGTCATGCAGCGCATCGGCCTCCCGCTCCCGCATCATAGTGGAGACCAGGATGGGCGTGTGCATGGGGTGATCGACGACGCCCGGTGAGTCGGGTGGCGTTTTCGCTCCGGAACAGGCGGTGAGGACCAGCAGGGCGGCGCCGACGAGCGCAGAAGGCAGCGATGGGAAGCGGCGCATGATGAGGACTCAGGATGACGGTGGACGACTGCCGCGGCGCTGAGAAGATAATCCGCGCCGCGGCGAAACGCCCGTTTCATCTGATCGCGGATTTCCCGGGATACGCCGGGCTTCGTCGTCCTCCCCCTCTCCCGGCGCAGTTTGCCGGGGGAGGAGGTCGGGTGATGGGGGACCCTCAGTGCACGTGCCCCGGCTCCATCGCGGCGTCCATCACACGGCGCATGCGGGCGGCCTGCTCGGGGCGCAGAATGCCGCCGCGCTCGGCGAGGTACGCCGTCCACGCGCGCTGGGCGGCGGCGTTCAGCGTGGCGGCGGATGCGGTGCGGGAGGCGCGGACGGCTTCCGCCTGGCGGTCGCAGGCGCGGCGCAGGTCGCGCGACTGGCCGCGGGAAAGGCCCGCCAGCCGGTCCGTGCGCCGCACTTCGTCCGCGCAACCCTCTGGCGCGAGGAGCGAGACGCCCATCGCCGCGTCCTCGCCGGCGCCTTCCGCATGGGATGCGGGGAGGCCGGCGCGCAGGTAGGGAAGGCCGCGGTGGCTCTGCGCGAACACCCCGTCCGGGTTCTCCGACCACACCCACGCGTGCACCATCGTCAGCAGCGTGCGCCCGTCGCCGCCGCCCACGCGGCCGCGGCGGATGCGCCGGTCCACGATGGCGCGCAGCAGCGGCCGCTCCGCCGTGGCCGCGCGCGCCAGGCGGGTGACGTCGTGCGTGTGCCACACGTCGCCCGCGCCCGCAAAGCCCTCCGGCACCGGCTCGTCCGGGCGGCGATAGTAGGTGTACGCCACGCCCACCAGCACCTTTCGCCCGCCGATCGTGGCGTACTGCAGCGTGGAGGGGCGGGCCAGGTCCAGCGGCCGGCGCACGGCGTCGGGAAGGTACCAGTGCTCGCCCATCAGCGGCCCCTCCATCCCGAAGAGCCGGTATCCCTCCCGCCGCGCCACGTCGATGTCCCGATAGCGCGCCGTCGCCTCGCGCACGCGCGCCACCTCCGCATCCACCAACGCCGTCGGAGCCGTGGAGGTCGAGGACGATGCCGCGGGATGCGCGTGGTCGTGCCCCTGCGCGAGGATCGTCGGCGCGCCGGCGAGCGACGCGGCTGCCGTGAGTGCCAGGATATACCGCATGCCATCTCCCGTGAATCCAGGTGCGTCTCCCAGTACACCCCGCCGTATCGATTCGTTTGCACCACGCGTATCATCCGGCACGCGAAACTTCGCCCTCGGAGCCGCGTAGGGCCCTGCGGATCCCGCATCGCGCCTGCCGTTCCGCCTTCCGCGCCCGCATCCGCATGACCTTGCCCGACACCCCTGATCGTTCGCGCCAAAAGCACATCCCGGCCCTTGCTTCCGCCCGCATCGGCGTGGCGGCCCTGCGCATGAACCCCATGCGGACGGTGCTCGCCACGCTGGGGGTGATCGTGGGGGTGGGCTCGCTGGTGGCCGTGCTGTCGCTGGGGGACGGGATGGAGAGCTACGCGCGCCGCGAGGTGGCGATGACGACCGGCGCGCAGAACGTGTACGTGACGCCCGTCACCTACGACACGATGGACGGAATGCGGGTGCCGCGCGAGGACTTTCCCCGCTTTGGCGCGGCGGACGCGGCGCTGGCCGCGCGGGTGGCGGGCGTGGGCTCCGCCTCGCTCAACTACTCCGGCACCACGCTGGTGCGCGGCGACTCCGCCGGCCGCGACCGCGCCGCCCGCGTGACGGCGGCGCTGGCCAACACGGCGGAGTTCTACGGCGCGGAGCTGGCGGCCGGCCGCTTCTTTACGCCGGAGGAGGTGGCGGCAAACGCGCCGGTGGCCGTGGTATCCCACAACCTGGCGCGCGAATTCGCCCCCGCGAACGAGGCCCGGGATATGGTGGGCCGCCCCCTCCGGTTCCGCGGCGTCCCGTACACCGTGGTGGGGGTGATGAAGGGACGCGAGGGCGAGGAGGGGTTCGCCGCGTACGTGCCGCTCCCCGCCGGGCCCAACGTGATGGCGCCGCGGGAGGCGGACCGCGCGCGCACCCTGGTGCTGCGGGCCGCGACAATGGAGCAGGTGGACAGCGCCCGCGCCGCCACGGAGCGGTGGCTGGCGGCGCGCTACGGCAGCGCGGCGGAGTTCGAGGTGGCCACGGACAAGGCACGCTCGGAAGAGATGGCGCGCGGGTTCCTGATCTTCAAGGTGTTCATGGGCGCCATCGCGGGGATCTCGCTGCTGGTGGGCGGCATCGGCATCATGAACGTGCTGCTGGCCAGCGTCACCGAGCGCACCCGCGAGATCGGCATCCGCAAGGCGGTGGGCGCCCGCCGCCGCGACATCGTCACGCAGTTCCTGGCCGAGTCCGTCGCCATCACCGGCTCGGGCAGCGCGCTGGGCCTGGTCCTGGGCCTGCTGGTGGCGTTCGCCGTGACGGGGGTGATGCGGGCGACGCTGGACGTGCCCATGTACGCCGCCGTCTCCCTCTCCACCCTTGCCGTCGCCGCGCTCTCCGCGATCATCGTCGGCCTCACCTTCGGCACCTACCCTGCCCTGCGCGCCGCGCGCCTCAGCCCCATCGACGCCATCCGCCACGAGTAGCCGCTCCGGGGCTGCTCCCTCACGCAACGAAAAAGCCTGACTTCCTGAGGAAGCGCACCACGTGTGGCAGGAAGTCGCGCAATCACTTGCGCGCGACCGAAGGACCTCGCCGGCAGAACCGCGGGGCAGGATCGACGCCGTTAATCCAGCCCCCAGGCGGCCGAGAGGAGATCCTTCGGTCGGCGCCGGGGTCAATCGCATGAGCAGGCTGCGGTGCGGCGCCTCCCTCAGGAAGTCAGTCATGGTGGTTCATCCACCCTCCCTCTCTCCTCCCCCCAAGATCACACTTCCC
>DASQBH010000091.1:0-2267 GCA_035635315.1 Longimicrobium sp. | reverse complement strand
ATGGCTGGGACCTGGACTCCGCCGGGACCATGGCCGATCATGATCGAGTGAGCTGGACCCACAACGACTTTGATGCTCGCCCGTTCGTCGCCAACGCCTCTCATCCGTCGCCCAATCCGGGGCTGCCACAGGCACTCACCGCGACTCAGAACTTCCGCAACCTCCGGTTTCCGGCCCGGACCTACGGCGCCGCGGCCGTCGCTTCCACCACGCACCGGCGGGCGATCGAGGACCGCAACAACCAGCTCAAGGCGGTTACCAGCGCCAACGCCACCGGCATCAGCCAGGAGATCGTCGAGGACTACGCGGGGCCGACGGTGTTCCGCCGGTGCCGCGCCACTCCCTCTTCCATCCCGGTGAGGGCGCCCGCTCCCCCGGGGGGAGGAGCAGCCCCCGCAGCGACGACCTCGACGATCACCGTCGCTGCGGAGGGACAGGCGGCAACACCCACCTTCACCCTCCGGCCGCCCGCCCTGGGCTGCACCATCACCCCCGGCGGCGTGCTCACCCCCGGCACGACTCCCGGAACGGTCACCGTCCGCGCGGGCGACCCCCAGAACTTCGACGAGACCGTCGTGACCCTGACGCCGCGGCCGCCTGCACCCAGTCCGAGCCCGAGCCCGAGCCCCAGCCCGAGCCCCAATCCGGCACCCCGCCCCTGAGCCGCCCGGGGTCGGACGGTGCGGCGGGGGTGGAAGTCGCGCGATCCCATTGACGATCACATTTCAACAACGGAGACCGGCCATGCTTCTGGTGCGAGAGCTCATGTACTGCAAGCCGGGCAAAGTGCGGCCTCTGGTGGAGAAGTTCGTCGCCATGTCGGCGTTGATGGAGAAGGCGGGCCAGCCAAAGATGCGGATCATGACCGACTTCGTGGCGGAGCGCTACTGGACCGTCGTGTCGGAGTTCGAGGTCGAGAGCCTGGACACTTTCGAAAAGATGATGTCGGGTCAGGACGCGCCGATGGATGAAGAGACGATGCGGCAGATGGACGAGTTGATGAAGGGATATCACGATCTCGTCGAATACGGCCGGCGCGAGATCTACAAGCTGGAGAACTAGCGGATCGGCGTTCTCCGCGTGGCCGAGGGCCGAACGCAGCAGCCGTGGCGAAGTGAGCCGCGGCTGCTGCGCCGCATTTGCGCGGCGGCGAGGGAACAACATCACACGCGGCTTGGCTGGAACAGCCAACCGCTTCCCCGCACCGAGGATTGATTTCCTGAGGGAGCGCGCCTCGGTAACTTTGAAGCTAATCAACCGCTTGCGCGCGACCGAAGGATCTCGTCCCGGCTATTTCGGGGCTGGCGACGCGGCGCTGAACCAGCCCCAGGTGCTGCCGGCGAGATCCTTCGGTCGGCGCCAAATTGCTTGCGCAGCAGCGGGTTGGGAGCGGCGCCTCCCTCAGGAAATCAACCGGTGAGGCTGATTCAGATCCTCGATGATCCAAGTTGCTAGGAGGCTGCCGTGGGTGAGATGCACGATATGTACGGAATGTACGATGACGGTGAGTACAATCCGATGGAGGAGGATCATGACGAACCGCTGGACGACTGTGTAAGTTGCGGATCCATATTCGAGAGCCCGACTGCTCGCTTGTTCTGCTCAGACCTCTGTGCAGAGGAGGCGACCTTGGTCCGCTATGCTCGTCGTTGCCGAGCGGACGGTCGCATCCATCGTGTGGATGTGCAGGAGGCCATCGACATTAGGATGGCCCTTGTTCTTGGTGGTGGCTACCCTCGGCGCGAACGTCAGCTGTCCGCTGCCGTACGTGCAGAGATCCGCGAGCGGGATGAAGGACGCTGTAGGATTTGCGGTGGAGAGGGGACTGAGATAGACCATATTTCAGGAAGCGATGGCAATCCTGAAAACCTTCAGTTGCTGTGCAACCGATGCCACACCCAAAAGACGATCGCGTCCTTCCGGACGGTAAAACCCGGCGATCCTGATTATGATGAGATCAACGCCAGAGCTTCTCTCATCATGAAACGAATCGAAGCGGTCCACCCGCAACACGCGTGTGATGATCCCGACGAGTGGCAATCGCTATCAAGAACTCTCCTGGCGCAGAGGCGTCGTCACCGCGCACACTAGTCGAGCCCGCTTGCTATCGTCCCAGGCTCCGGAGCTCCTGGGCGCGCGTGCGGCTCACGGGCACGCGCGCGCCGTCGAGCAGCTCGAACCACCGGAGCTCACGCGGGCCGCGCCGTATCCGCGGAGACGAGGTCGGTCACGGGCGTATCGAGGGATTTCGGGATCCGGGGGGGCTT
>DASQBH010000090.1:0-3867 GCA_035635315.1 Longimicrobium sp. | reverse complement strand
GCCGCAGATCACCTCCGCGCGGCCGTGGAGCCTGCGCCCGCCGTACTGCCTGAACGCCGGCTTCACCGTGCAGGGGCTGCGGCGGCTGGGGGTGCCCGAGGGCGAGATCGCGCTGATGGACCCCAGCTTTGTACGGGGTGCCGTGAAGCAGGCGGCGTCCATCGGCGACTGCCTGGACAGCGCGCCGCAGCACTGGGTGGACGGCCTGCGCCCCGAGGACGGCGCCGACCAGGCCCCCGCGGACGTGGTGGTCTCGCTGTACGCCGACGCGCCGGAGGAGCTGGAGGGGTGGACGGAACGGCTGCGCCAGTCGTGGGATGGCGCGCTGCACGAGCTCTCGGCGCACGACGGGCAGGCGCTGCCGGAGCGGCGCGTGCACTTTGGCTACGTGGACGGCATCGCGCAGCCGGAGATCCGCGGCGTGCCCTGGCACCGCCCGCCCGACGCGCAGCCCAGCGTGCCCCCCGGCGACTTTGTGCTGGGGTACACCAGCCAGTACGGGGTGGAGTTCCACCACCCGCGGTTCGCGGCCAACGGCAGCTACGCCTGCGTCCGCTTTCTCAAGCAGGACGTGGCCGGCTTCGACCGCTTTCTAAAGGAGGGCGCGGCGCAGACGGGGCTGAGCGAGGAGGACGTGGCGGCCAAGCTGTGCGGCCGCTGGCGCAACGGGCAGCCGCTGGTGCGCGTGCCGCTGGACCCGCACCAGCCGCTGGAGCGCCGCACGGCGGACGACTTCGACTACGTCAACGCGCCGGAGTGGCGGGCACCGGAGTACAACGACTACGACGGCTACCGCTGCCCGCACGGCGCACACATCCGGCGCACCAACCCGCGCAGCAGCCTGGTGGATCCCAACGAGGGGCACCGCCACCGCCTGGTCCGGCGCGGCGTGCCGTACGGTCCGCCGTTCGACCCCGCCAACCCGGACGACGGCATCGAGCGCGGGCTGCTGGGGCTGTTCCTGTGCGGGCAGATCAGCCAGCAGTTCGAGTTCATCACCCGCAGCTGGATGGGCCAGGGCGGGTTCGTGGGCCCGCTGGCCACCGACACCAAGGACCCCATCAGCGGCGACACGCAGAACATCCCGCAGGAAGACCGCGTCTTCACCATCCCCCGCCCCGCGGCGGAAGGCGGGGACGTGAACCTGACCGGCTTTCCGCAGTTCACCGTCACCCGCGGCGGCGCCTACTGCTTTCTCCCCAGCCTGAGCGCCTTTACCGAGATTTCCCGCGGCATCGGGGCGTAAGGGCGGAAAAGCGTAAGGGTACAGAGGAACAGACAAAAGCCGGAGGAACAGAGGAAGATCGGTTTCTCTGTTCCTCTGGCTTTTGTCTGTATCTCTGTACCTCCAATCCGTTGTCGTTGGATGGATGGACGTGCGGCGGGATGCCGTCGCGGCGCGTCCGTCGTAGAATGTGGGGATCGATGGAATCGCATCCCCCCGACACGTCCGGACAGCCATGGCCGCCGACTTTCTGCTCTACGGGTCCTACGGGTACACGGGCCGCCTGATCGCCGAGCGGGCGCGCGAGCTGGGGCTCACGCCGCTGCTGGCCGGCCGCGACGCGAGCCAGCTGCAGGCGCAGGCGGCGGAGCTGGGGCTGCCGCACCGCGCCTTCGCCCTGGACGATACGGCCGCGCTGGACGCGGCGCTGCGGGAGACGCGCGTGGTGCTGCACGCCGCCGGGCCTTTCTCCCGCACCGCGAAGCCGATGCTGGAGGCGTGCCTGCGCACCGGCGCGCACTACCTGGACATCACCGGCGAGATCGGCGTCTTCGAGCTGGCCGCCGCGCAGGACGCCAGGGCGAAGGCGGCGGGGGTGATGCTCCTCCCGGGCGCCGGCTTCGACGTCGTCCCCTCCGACTGCCTGGCCGCGCACCTCGCGCGCCGCCTGCCCTCCGCGACGTCGCTGACGCTGGCGTTCATGGGACTGGGCGGCGTCTCGCGCGGCACGCTGACGACCATGGCGGAGAACGCGGGCGAAGGCGGCGCGGTGCGGCGGGGCGGGCGCATCAAGCGCGTTCCGGCGGCGTACCGGTCGATGGAGGTGGACTTCGGGCGCGGCCCCGTCACCGTCACCACCATCCCCTGGGGCGACGTGTCGACGGCGTTCCACAGCACCGGCATCCCCGACATCGAAGTCTACACCCGCGTCCCCGGCCGGCAGGTGCGGATGATGCGCGCGACCCGGCGCCTGGGCTGGCTGATGGGTTCCGCGCCGGTGCAGGCGATGATGAAGCGCGCCATCCGCAAAGGCCCGCCCGGCCCGACGCCCGAGCAGCGCGCGAAGGGCGTGAGCCTGCTGTGGGGACGGGTGGAAGATGCGGATGGCCGCCGCGCCGTCAGCCGGCTGCGCACGCCGGAGGGCTACACCCTCACCGCCCGCACCAGCGTCGAGGCCGTGCGCCGCGTCCTTGCCGGCGAAGCCCCCGCCGGCTTCCAGACCCCCTCCCGCGCCTACGGCGCCGACTGGATCCTCGGGTTCGACGGCGTGGAGCGAGAGGACGTGGAGTAGCGGGACGGGCGCACCGGCATCCGGACAAGTGGAGGGGGCGGACCCGGAAACCGGGCCCGCCCCTTTGCGCGTCGGCCGCCTGTGGAACCGCCGACCGCTCTACTTCCTCGTCGTTACCTGCGGTTTTCGTACTTTCGTACCCTCGTACCCTCGTACTCTCGTACCTGCGTACCCGCCCCGTCACGGGCACACCGGCCGCGTGGGCGAGATGGCGCACGTGTACGGGTCCTGTGGCTCCTTGTACACGTACAGCTCCGACGATCCGGTGGCCCCGCCCGAGGTCACGATCACCCGCAGGTAGAAGGAGCCGGCGTACAGGCCCACGCTGCGGCTGTACGTGCTGCTGTTGGTGCCCACGTTGGTCCACGTGCTGCTGGTCGCGGGGCGGTACTGCCACTGGTACGAGTAGGTGCCGTTGCCGCCCGACGCGTTGGCCGTCCACGTGTAGGTGCCCGACCCGTACAGGTACGTGGGCCCGCTGATGCTGACGGACACCGCGGGGGTGGTGGGAGGCGTGCCGCCGCCGCTGCCGCCCAGCGTGTACAGCAGCAGGTTGGGCGAGCCGGCGCCCAGCCCGCTCAGCCGCCACGAGGTCGCGCTCCCCAGGATGTGGCTGCCCACCGTGGCCGGCGAGGCGTACGGGTTGCCCTGCAGGTAGAGCGCGGCGGCGCCGGCCACGTGCGGGCTGGCCATGGAGGTGCCGTCCATGCTGGTGGTGCCGCCGTACAGGTACGCGCTGGTGATCGCCTCGCCCGGCGCGTACAGGTCCACGCAGCTCCCCCAGTTGCTGAACCACGTCTCCTGGTCGTACGAGTTGGTGGCGCCCACCGTAAGCGCGGACGGCGCGCGGGCGGGCGAGTAGTAGCACGCGTTGTCCTTGGAGTTGCCCGCCGCCACCACCGTGGTCACGCCCGACGCGACCAGGTTGGCGATGGCGTCGTCCACCGCCTGCATGGCGCCGCCGCCCAGCGACAGGTTGGCCACGGCCGGCGTGGCGTGGTAGTAGCGCACCCAGTCGATGCCCGCGATCACGCCGCTCCAGGTGCCGTAGCCGCTGCAGTCCAGCACGCGCACGGCCACCAGGCTCACCCCCTTGGCCACGCCGTAGGTGGTGCCGCCCACGGTGCCCGCCACGTGCGTGCCGTGCCCGTGGCAGTCCTGCCCGCTGCCGCCGTACGCGTCGTACCCCGCCCACGCGCGGCCGCCGAACTCCCAGTGCGAAGTCTCGATCCCCGTGTCGATGATGTACGCGGTGACGCCCGCCCCCGTCTGGGTGTAGGTGTAGCTGCCGTTGAGCGGAAGGTCGCGCTGGTCCACGCGGTCCAGCCCCCAGCTGCCCACCTGCACCGCG
>DASQBH010000089.1:0-2485 GCA_035635315.1 Longimicrobium sp. | reverse complement strand
AGCGCACCATCTCCTCCAGCTTCACGCGGTCCTGCGCCCGGCGCGACTCGTAGTCCTGCAGCTCGCGGCTCAGGTCCGCCGCGGCCACGTCCGGCTTGAGCCGCTCCCACAGGCCGCCGCGGTGCTCGCGCACCATCCCGTGCCGCTTGAGGAGGGTGAGGACGATGCGGGCCTTCCGGCGCGGCACCTCGGCCATGTCGGCGATCTCGTCCAGCGGGCGCTTTTCCTCCAGCGGCATGCGGTTTACGATGCGCGCCGTGGCGATGGCCTCGTCAAGGTCCGGGTACTTGCCGCCGAGGAAGTAGCCCTGTACGCCACGGTCCTCTTCGCGGTACAGCACCACGCACCGCGACGGCTCGCCGTCCCGCCCCGCGCGCCCGGCCTCCTGGTAGTACGACTCCATGCTGCCGGGAAAGTGGTAGTGCACGATGAAGCGGATGTCGGGCTTGTCGATTCCCAGCCCGAACGCGTTCGTGGCCACCACCGCCTTCACCTGGCCGGCCATGAAGCGGTCCTGCGCCTCGTGCCGCTCCTTCGCGCCCAGCTTGCCGTGGTACAGCGCCAGGCTGTGCCGCTTGCCGAACTCCTCGTAGATGCGCTCCGCCTCCTTGACCGTCGCCACGTAGACGATCCCCGTCCCCTCGGCGCGCCGCAGCACCTGCTCCAGCGCCGCGTCTTTCTGCGACTCGTTGACGGTGGGCTGAACTTCCAGGAACAGGTTGGCGCGGATGAGCTCGCCCACCCAGGTGAACGGGTCGCGCATCCGCAGCTGGTGCGTGATGTCTTCGCGCACCTGCGGCGACGCCGTGGCGGTGAGCGCCATCACCGGCGGCCGCCCCAGCCGCTCGGCGATGCCGCCCAGCATCATGTAGTCCGGCCGGAAGTCGTGGCCCCACTGGCTCACGCAGTGCGCCTCGTCCACCACGAACAGCGACACCTCGCGGTCCAGCAGCACCTCGAAGAACTCGCGGTCGCGAAAGCGCTCGGGCGTGATGTAGAGGATCTTGCCGCCCCCGCCGATCACCGCCTCCTCCGCCTCGCGCTGCTCCCGCGCGGATTGAGCGGAGTTGATGGTCCACGCGTCCACGCCCAGCTCGTCCAGCTTGTCCGTCTGGTCCTTCATCAGCGCGATGAGCGGGCTCACGACGACGGTAAGCCCCGGCAGCAGCAGCGCCGGCAGCTGGTAGATGAGCGACTTGCCCGCCCCCGTCGGCAGCACGACGAGGGTGTCGCGCCCGGCCAGCGCCGCGCGGATGGTCTCCTCCTGCCCCGCCCGGAACTCGTCCAGCGAGAAGTGTTCTTTCAGGAACGGAAGCAGGTTCGCGTTCGCGTCGGTCTGCGGCGCAGCGGTCGGCAAGTCTGGTTCTATTCGCGGGTACAATTGGGTACAACGGCGGACCAGAGCGGGAGGGGCAAGCACCGGGCCACTTCCTGTCCCCTGGAAGGGTGCTCTGGCGGGGTGCCTGAGTCGCATTCCTTCTGCAACTTTAAGCGTTGTATGGATTTGAGGACAATTAGCTGATCATGCACCTACGTGTGGTATGGACGAAACACGCGTCGCAGTTCCATGGTTTTGCTTGCATTTTTGCTACTGAATGCCACTATTCCGCGTCGGTGACGGGACGGCGCTGCTGCGGGGCACCGCCCTTGCAGAGGTCCGGCCTCCGAAGTCGCCAACTTGGCTGATGTGGGCAGGCTTGTCTCTAGACGGAGCAACGGGTGATGAACGCACTGAATCGCAAGTTCACGGTGGCGCTGGCAGCGCTCACCGTAAGCACCGGGATGACCGGGTGCGCCTCGATGAACAACACCGAGAAGGGCGCCGCGACGGGCGCCGGCGTGGGTGGCGCCATCGGCGCCATTATCGGCCGCCAGACGGGCGGCACGGCCCGCGGCGCCATCATCGGCGCGGTGGTGGGCGGCGCGGCCGGCGCGGTGATCGGCCGGCGGATGGACCAGCAGGCGCAGGAACTGGAGCAGAACCTTCCCGCGGCCGAGGTGGAGCGCGTGGGCGAGGGCATCGCGGTGACGTTCGAGAGCGGCGTGCTGTTCCCGTACAACTCGGCGGACGTGCTTCCCGCCGGGCGTGAGAACCTGCGGCAGCTGGCCACCAGCCTGCGCAACTACCCGGGCACCACCGTCCTCATCGTGGGCCACACCGACTCCACGGGCTCGGACGAGTACAACATGGGGCTTTCGTACCGTCGGGCGGAGGGGGCGCGCAACTTCCTTGCGTCGCAGGGGATCGACGCCAGCCGCGTGCGTGTGGAAGGCCGCGGCGAGACGGAGCCGGTGGCCGACAACAGCACCGACGCCGGCCGCCAGCAGAACCGCCGCGTGGAGATCGCCATCTTCGCGAGCGAGGAGTACCGCGAGCAGATCCTGCGCGAGAACCGCGGCCAGTAGGACGGCTCGTCGCGGACCGAATCGCCCCGGCGCCATTCAGGCGCCGGGGCGATCTGCTTTGGTACGAGGGTACGGGGTA
>DASQBH010000088.1:0-2465 GCA_035635315.1 Longimicrobium sp. | reverse complement strand
ATCGCCATTCAGGTCACCGCGAACCCTGGGCTGCGTGGTCTGGCCCAGGGCGTACCCCGGAACGGCCAGCACCAGGAGAACGGCGGCCATCCAGCGGCGGATGCCGGCACGAGAGTGCGGGGATCGGAAAAGAACGCGCATCGCAAAGGCGGGATCATGAACGGGAAAGGCAGGCATTCACCGCTGCCGCCCGGGCCGGCCGGCGAAAGTTCCGGACGCCGGCCGGGTGGGGCGCTCCGACAGGAGAGGGAACCACATTTATGTGGCTTCTGGTTGCGTCCGCAAGCCTTTCGTCCGCGACGCAGCCAGGACGCGGGCGAGGGAAACCGGCCGGAGAAGATGCACGGCAGCCGAAACACGGAGGCGAAGAGGGAAGCTCGGAGCCTTGATTCATGGGAGCGGACGGACTTGCGCGCCGGCCGACGAGGCACGAGCCGGCGTGGGCTGTCGGGAACGGGAGAGGGATGGAAATGCGGCAGGGGGCCATCCGCGTTTTTTGGGGAGGGATGCGGATCGCCGGATCATCTCCGGAGCGCGCTGGAGCAAGCTGCCCGCACCACCTGATGCGCGATCCCGTGAACCGTCCCCGCGCACGGCCGCGGCGGGAACCCGCCGGACCTCTCGCGCGCCGAGACTTTGCAAGATCGCGCATCAGGTGTTCGTGAAGGCCGGGTCCGGTGCGCTTCCGTCACGCATCGTCGCCGGGCTGGTGATGGAGACGAGCATGGGGGCCCCTCAAAAAAATTCTCATGGCCCCTCACTGCGTCCGCACCATCCGCCCAACCCCACGTTCCACGCCCGATGTCCAACCCGAAACGGGAAAGCGCTCCACCGGCTTCGGGAATGCCGCCGGACGACGGCTGAACCCGCGTCGGCGCACCATCGCCCGGCTCGCCTGCAACCAGATCGGCCAGGAGCCTTTTTTCTTTTCCCGCACCTGGAAAGAGAAACGTTGTAGCGGCTGAGGGCGAGGATTAGCTTCGTTTTCAGCCTTTTCATCAATCCCGCCTCATTCATCCTGACGCAGGGCACGGACAATGGCCAACGCAAACGGGTTCTCGGGAAAGATCGACCACATCGTCGTCCTGATGATGGAAAACCGGTCGTTCGACAACATGCTGGGGTTCCTGTACAATCCGGAGAACACCGATCCCCGCTTTCGCGAGCCGCCGCGCGGGCAGTCGTTCGAGGGGCTGGCCGGGGAGCCGAAGTCCAACCCGCTCCCGGACGGCGGCACGGCGTACGTGGAGCGCGGCTACGACATGACCATGCCGTACCCGGACCCCAACGAAGCCTACAACCACGTCTTCGCCCAGCAGTTCAACGTGCACCCGGCGCCGGACGAGGGCGGCGTTCCCAACAGCGCGGAGCCGCCGTCGATGAAGGGCTTCGCCATCGACTACGCCAACGCCATCCAAACGTACAACCACAAGCACATGCTGTCGGCGCCCCTCAAGACGCGGCCGCAGGACATCATGCACTGCTTTCCCCCCGACGCGGTGCCGGTGACGGCGGGGCTGGCGCGGGCGTACGGCGTGTGCGACCACTGGTTCGCGTCCGTCCCCACGGAGACCTTTCCCAACCGCTCGTTCGTCCACGCGGGCACCTCGTCGGGGTACGTGTACAACTCGTGGGGGAGCTTTCTGGACCTGGACAAGGGCGTCCTCATCAACAACACCCCCACCCTCTACAACGTGCTGGAGGGCGCGGGCGTCTCGTGGCGCGTGTACCACGGCGGGCCGCGCTTTCTGTGCGCCACCCTGGCCTGCCAGGAAAAGCTGTGGGAGTACGCGTTCACCGACCACTTTGGCAGCATGTG
This sequence comes from Longimicrobium sp., assembly GCA_035635315.1. Classification (GTDB taxonomy): domain Bacteria; phylum Gemmatimonadota; class Gemmatimonadetes; order Longimicrobiales; family Longimicrobiaceae; genus Longimicrobium. The sequence goes on along the minus strand of DASQBH010000088.1, from coordinate 646 downwards.
GCAGTTCTACGCCGACGCGGCCACGGGGCAGCTGCCCGCGTACACCTTTCTGGAGCCCAACTTTCTCAACAGCCGCGACTACGGCCCCGAGAACGACATGCACCCCGACGCCAACCCCAAGATCCTGGAGATGGGGATGGGGATCAGCAACGTGCTGAACGGCGAGGTGCTGCTGTACCAGGTGTACCAGGCGCTGCGCAACGGCCCCGCGTGGGACCGCACCCTGCTGGTGATCACCTTCGACGAGCACGGCGGCTGCTTTGACCACGTGCCGCCGCCGCAGACCGTATCGCCCGACGGCGTGGTGGTGCCGCGCACCCGCCCCGGCGGCAGCGGGTTCGACTTTCAGCGGCTGGGGGTGCGGGTGCCGGGGATCCTGGTGTCGCCGTGGATCGAGGAGGGAACGGTGTTCCAGACGCAGCTGGACCACACCTCCGTCATCCGCAGCGTGTTCGAGTGCTTCGGCGTCGACGCCACCCTGCTGGCCCGCGAGGCGCAGGCGAGCTCGCTGGCCGGCGCGCTCAACCGTTCGGAGCCGCGGACGGACGCGCCCGTCCTGCATCCCCGCCCCATCCCCCCGTTCGACGCGGGCACGGCGGACCAGAAGATGGGCCACTTTCAGTCCTCGCTGGTGAAAGCGGCGCAC
>DASQBH010000087.1:0-2608 GCA_035635315.1 Longimicrobium sp. | reverse complement strand
GGAGGCGGAGCTCGCGCGCCGGCCGTTCTTTCGCCGGATGGGCGTGGTAGGGCTGGATCCCGCCTCGCCCGCGTCGCTGCGCGCGTGCATCCGCCAGCTGCGCCGCCTGCTGGATGCGCACCCCGACGGCTCCATCTGCTTCTTTCCGCAGGGCCGCATCTGGCCGTCGTTCCGGCGCCCGCTCGGCTTTCGCCCCGGCATCGGCCTGCTGGCGCGGGAGCTGGGGCGGATGGTCGTCCTCCCCCTCGGCCTGCACGTGGAGCCGTTGAGCGCCACCCGCCCGACGGTCTTCGCCTCCGCCGGCGAGCCGATCCCGGTCGACCGCCACCTCGATCCGGCAGACGTCGAGCACGCGGTGGAGTGCCAGCTGGATGCGATCCACGCCTTCCTCTCCCGCCACGGCGAGGACGCGCTCCGCCACTGGCCCGGCCCGCACGGCCGATTGCCCGCCGCCATCGCACCGGCGGAGGCCGCGCGATGATCGCGCTCGACGTGCTGAGCACCGTCATCCTCGCGACGATGCTGCTGGTCGCGCTCTACAACCTGGCGACCGCGCCTCGGTTGGAAGATGCCGGCGAGCCTGCCCATCTCCCGACGGTGAGCGTCCTGGTCCCCGCGCGCGACGAGGCGGAGAACCTGCGCCGCACGCTGCCGCACTTTCTCGCGCTCGATTATCCGCGCCTCGAGATCCTGCTTCTCGACGACCGCTCGGTCGACGGCACCGCCGAAGTGGCGGAGGCGTTCGGCGGAGGCGGCGGCGCGCCCCTGCGGGTCCTGCGCGGCACCGATCCGCCGCCGGGGTGGGTGGGGAAGAACTGGGCGTGCCACCAGCTTTCCGAAGCCGCCACCGGAGGTGTGCTCGTCTTCTGCGATGCGGACGTGGAGGCCGCACCCGCCGCCATCCGCCGCACGATCGCGATGATGCAGGCGCACGGTGCCGGCGCGCTGACCGCCATCCCCCGCCAGCGGCTGGAGGGATGGATGCAGGCCGCCGTGGTGCCGCTCATCGTGCAGCTTCCGGTGCTGTCGATGCTGCCGCTGCGGCTGATTCCCATTCTCCGCTCCCCTTCGCTGTCGATGGCGAACGGCCAATGGCTGGCCTTCAGCCGCTCGGCCTACGACGCCGTCGGCGGGCATGAGGGTGTGCGGGACGAGGTGCTGGAAGACGTGGCGCTCGGGCGGCTGGCGAAGGCGTGCGGCGAGCCGCTGGTGGTGTGCGCGGCCCCGTCGCTGCTTGCGGTGCGGATGTACGGCGGCGCTGCGGCCATGCGCGAGGGGTTCCGGAAGAACCTGTATCCGCTCCTCGGCGGGCGGCGCGCGTCGTTCGTCGCGGTGCTGGCGCTGCTCTCCATCGCGTGGATCCATCCATTCGTCGGCGCGCTGCGCGGTACGGCGGTGGCGATGATCCCGCTCGCGCTGCTGGCGGCGGTGCGGATCGCGGGGGCGCTGCTGTTTCGGCAGGGGTGGCGGACGGTGGTGCTGCATCCGGCGGGCGCACTGCTGGCGGCGGTGCTCGCGGTGGAGTCGTGGATCGGCCACGAGCGCGGCCGGGTGAGCTGGAAGGGCAGGGCGCTGCCCGCGCGAGTCCCGGTCCCCGCGGCGGATGCCTGATCGGTGGGTGTCCGTGCGGATGCTGCGCGAATGCATCCGCCGGCTGAACCGCGGCTACCGTGCTGTGCCTCCCGACGTGCTGCGCCGCTGGTGGATCACGCTCGCGGTCGGCCTCGCCGCCGTGTGGGTGCTGACGCTCGCGATGGTGTGGATGGGCGCGCGGCTGGAGACTACCCCGGTGCTGGATTGGGAGGAGCCCGCGCTGCGCCGCTTCGTGGCCGCCGCCCCGGTGACGTTCAACACCGCCATCTGGATGGATGCCGCCGGCAACGGGCTGGTGCTCTGGCTGGGCGTCCTGACCTTCGCGGCACTGTCGGCCTGGCAGGGGCTGGCGCTGCGGGCGCTCACGCTGCTGGTGGGGTTCACCGCGGCGTACGTGCCGTTCGTGACCGGCTGGCTGCTGTGGAGGCGCGCCCGGCCGCTGGTGGTGGAGGGTGGCATCGCTACCCCCGGCGCGCTGTCGAGCTTTCCCTCCGGCCACGTGGTGCAGGCCGTGGTGGCGTTCGGCATCCTGGCGCACCTGTGGGCCAGCACCACGCGCAGCCGCGGCGAGGCCCTGCTCGCCTGGTCGATCGCCGCCGCCGGCGTGGCGGCCGTCGTGATCGCGCGGCTGCGGCTGGGCGCGCACTGGCCGACGGACATCCTGGCAGGTGCCGTCCTGGGCGCCGCGTGGCTGGCGGTGCTGGTCGTTGCGCTGCGCCGGGCAGAGGCGGGGTGAGGGTCAGGCTGGCCGCGTCTGCGACGCGGGGGGCCCTCTCCCCCGACGGGCCTTTTGCTCGTTCCTCGCAACGGCCGTCGACCCCTCCCCCAAACTGCGGGGGAGGGGTTGGGTGAGCCGTACCTGCAGTGCGCCTCGGAGGCTGTGGAAGCGGGATCGAATTCTCCCCTCTCCGTGAGGAACGAACGGGGAGGGGCCGGGGGAGGGGGCCCCCGCGGGCGCAGTCCGCTGTCTGTCGCGGAGCCTGGAACCCCGCGTCTGCGACGCGGAGGCCCTCTC
>DASQBH010000086.1:0-4137 GCA_035635315.1 Longimicrobium sp. | reverse complement strand
CCTCGTCGAACGCATCGAGAGTCTGGCCGCGCGCATCCTGGTGCGCCTGCCGGGGCACGTGCACGTGCGCATGTCCGGCGAGCCGCCGGTGGTGGCGGACGGGGCGGCGCTGGATCCGCACGTGCAGCTGGTGCGCACGCTCCGCCGCCGGCGCAATCCGCACCACCTCTGCGAGCCCACGCTGCAGCACGGGCGCGAGCGCTACCGCCGCGAGGCGCTGCTCTTTCGCGGTCCCATGACGCAGGTGGGCGCCGTCCGCGACTTCACCATCCCCGGCGGCGGCGGACCCCTGCGCGTGCGCCACTACGCGCCCGCCGCGAACGGTCCGCGGCCGCTGACGGTGTACCTGCACGGCGGCGGGTTCACCATCGGCGACCTGGACACGCACGACGAGGCGTGCCGCATCCTCTGCCGCTACGCGAACGTGCACGTGCTGGCGGTGGAGTACCGGCTGGCGCCCGAGCATCCCTTCCCCGCCGCGCTGGACGACGCGCGCGCCGCGCTGCGGTGGGCGCAGGCGCACGCGGCGGAGTTGGGCGCGGACCCCGCGCGCGTGGCCATCGGCGGGGACAGCGCGGGGGGCAACCTGGCCGCGGTGATCGCCATCGAGACGCGCGGCGACCGGCCGCCGGCCGCGCAGCTGCTCATCTATCCCGTGACGGACGCGAAGAACACGCGGCCGTCGCAGCAGCTCTTTGGACAGGGATACTTTCTGAGCGACGAGGACCGGGCGGCCTTCACCCGCTACTACCTGGAAGGCACCGGGGCGGGCGACCGCGACTGGCGCGTGTCGCCGCTGTACGCGGAGGACCTGTCGGGGCTGGCGCCGGCGCTGGTGGCGACCGCCGGCTTCGACATGCTGCGCGACGAGGGCGAGGCGTACGCCGACGCGCTGCACGCCGCCGGCACCCCCACGCGGCGGGTGCGCGCGGACGCGCACGGCCACGGCTTTCTGCACATGACGGGGGTGTCGCCGGGCGCGCGGCGGGAGATGGTGCGCGTGGCGGGGGAGTGGCGGGCGCTGCTGGAGGGGATCGACTGACGAGGGAGGCGCGCGGCCTCGATCGACATACGGAATGATGACGTCGACCGACACCGCGAAGAGATGACTTCCTGAGGGAGCGCCCGCGAAGACCATCCGCGTGCACCTGATCCGGCGCGCGACCGAAGGACCTCCTCTCCGCCACGCAGGGGCTGGATCGGGGCACGGAACCAGCCCCGTCGTTTTGCCGGCGAGGTCCTTCGGTCGGCGCGCCAGGTCCAGCGTACAGGCAGGTACTTCGCGGCGCCTCTCTCAGGAAGTCAATGCTTCTCGGGGGGGATCGTGGTGTCTCCGAAGCCTACACCGTCGCCAGGTCCACGCGGTTGCGGCCGCGCTCCTTGGCACGGTAGAGGGAATCGTCCGCGCGGCGGGAAAGGGCGGCGAAGTCGTCGTCCGCGGGGGCGCGCTCGGCGACGCCCACGCTCACGGTCACGCGCAGCCCCGGGTCCACGTCGGCCCATTCCAGGCGTTCCACGGCGGCGCGCAGCCGCTCGGCGATCTCCATGGCCCGCCCCGCGTCGGCGTGGGGAAGAACCACGACGAACTCCTCGCCGCCCGTGCGGCCGATGACGTCGTCGTGGCGCAGGGCGGCGCGGCAGGTCTCCGCCACGCGGCGCAGCACGGTATCGCCCACCTCGTGGCCAAAGGTGTCGTTGATGCGCTTGAAGTGGTCCACGTCCAGCGCCAGGATGCTGACGGGCTTCTGGCTTCGCCTGGCGTCCGCCAGCCGCTCGTGGGCCACGGCCAGCAGGTGGCGGCGGTTGGGAAGGCGGGTGAGCTCGTCCGTCATGGCCATGGTCCGCAGCCGCCGCTCGTTCTGGACGTGCCGCGCCACCAGCACCGCCAGGATGGCCATGATGGCCGCGCTCAGGCCGATGATCACCGTCTGCAGGCGGCGGATGCGCGCCGCGGCGGCCAGCCTCTGGCCGCGCAGCCGGTTCTCCAGCAGCAGCGCGCGGTTCTCTGCCTCCTTCTTTTCCGTGTCGAACTGCACGCGCAGCCGCGAGGTGTGCTCTTCCTTGAGCTGCTCCGCCAGCGCCTGCTGAAGCCGCAGCTGCGTGCCCCGCGCCTCGTACGCGCGCGGCCAGTCGCCCGCGGCGGCGAACGCCTGCGCCCGCTCGTCGTGCAACCGTTCCAGAAAGCGCGTGTTGCGGGTGGAGTCGAAGTGCACCCGCGCGGCCTCCAGGTCGGCCAGCGCCTCTGCCGGGCGCCCCGCGGCGCGCAGGGCGGTGCCCCGCGAAAGGCGGCTGCGCGCCTGTCCGTCCGCGTCGCCGGTGCGCACGTAGTACGCGAGCGCGCCGTCCAGCCAGCGCAGCGCCTGCGCCGGGCGCCCCGCCTTGGTCATGGCGATGCCGATGGAGCGCTCCACCACGGCGATCTCGGCGCTGTCGCCGCGCTGCTGCTCCAGCGCCAGCGAGCGGCGGTAGTAGTCCAGCGCGGCGGCGGGATCGCCCTTGTTCTCCAGCGTGGTGCCCATGTTGAAGTAGGCGGTGGAGATCGCCGCCGTCCTCCCCGTGGCCTGGTGGATGGCCAGCAGCTGCCGGTAGTACTCCAGCGCCTTGTCGTACTCGCCCACCCGGCGGTCGGCGTACAGGTTGGCGATGTCGTTCAGCGTGTGCCGCTCGCGGCTGGTGACGCCCAGCCGCACGTACAGGTCGTGCGACTCGGTAAGATCGGCCAGGGCGCCGGCCATCTCGCCGCGGTAGTAGCGCAGCTCGCCGCGCAGCATCAGGGCGTCGGCCAGCACACGCTCGTCCCGCAGCCGCCGCCCCTCGGCCACGCCGAACTCGTATTCCGCCGCGGCCTCGTTGATGCGCCCCGAATTCTCGTAGCCGTACCCGCGGCACACGCGCAGGTCCGCGCGGCCCCGGGCGTCGCCCGCCCTCTCCGCCTCGGCCACCCCCGCCGAGGCGAGCGCGATGAGGGAATCGGCCTCCACTTCGCCCGCCTGCATCCAGCAGCGCAGCCCCAGGGCCCGCATCCGCAGCGCGCGGTCTGCCGGTGCCCGCAGCAGGGCGAGCGCGCGCTCCACCGCCGGCAGCGCCAGCGAGTCGTTGCGCTCCTGCATCCGCTCCGCCTCCGCCAGCAGCGCGCGCGGATCCTCCGCCGCGGGCTGCGCGTGCAGCCCGGCGCCGGCAAGAAAGAAAAGACAGGTGAGGATGATGCGGATCGTCATGAAAGGCCACGCGGAGGGAGCGCCGGGCTGGACAACCGGCGGCATCGCGTAAGATTGCGGCACGCCGCGCGAATGGGAAGGTTTGGGCCGGCACATGTTGAGCGATCCCCGCCGCCACGGGCTGAAGCCCGCGGCTAGAAAGGCCATAAGCCCCGTCTTTGCTCGTTCCTCGCAAAACGGGGCTTCACCTGCTCGCGCGAACCGGCTTCCATGGGATTTCGAGGCTTTGGCGCCTGGCGCCCTTCGTAGACATCGCGTGCGCCGCCGTGTCTGCGGAGCGCCCATGGGGGTGAAGCCCCGCCGGGCGAGCTCAGCGAGCCCAGGGCGGGGCTTATGGCCGTCATAGCCGCGGGCTTCAGCCCGTGGTGATGCGGCGGCCAACGGGCGGAATCGCAACCGGAATCCTCCACTCCGGCGGTATCCACCGACGCGCATCCTCCACATCCCCCAGGAACCAGGAACCGGTCCCATGGCTTCATCCCTCGCGGGCAAGGTGGTGCTGATCACGGGCGCGGCGCGCGGCATCGGCGCGGAGACGGCGCGGCGGCTGGCGGCCCGCGGCGCGCGCGTGTCGCTCGTCGGGCGGGAGCCGCAGCTGCTGGCGGCGGTGGCCGCGGAGCTGGGGGCCGGGCACGCGTGGTACGAGGCGGACGTGACGGACCAGGCGGCGCTGGACCGCGCCGTCGCGGCCACCGTGCGCGACCTGGGCGGGATCGACGTGGTGTTCGCCAACGCGGGGATCGCCAGCAACGGCACCGTGGCGGTGACGCCGGTGGATGCGCTGGTGCGGGTGCTGGAGGTGAACCTGATCGGCGTGGTGCGCACGGTGAGCGCCACGCTGCCGCACGTGCTGGAGCGCCGCGGCTACGTCTTGCTGGTCTCGTCCGCGTCCGCGCTGGCGCCGCTGCCGGGGATGAGC
>DASQBH010000085.1:0-3614 GCA_035635315.1 Longimicrobium sp. | reverse complement strand
GGGCACGCCCGCGCCGGTCCGGTTGCCGCGCTCCTCCGGGGGAACGCTCGCCACTCAGGGCGATGGCGATCCGGCGGCCAGGGCCTCCAGCCGTGCGATGCGTGCTTCGAGCTCGGCGTTGCGCGCGTCGGCCGCCGTCTGGGCCTCGCGCAGCGCCTGGTTGTCGGCTTCCAGGGACTCGATGCGGCGCGCCTGGTCCGCCACGGTGGACTGCAGCTCCAGCGTCCGCGCGTCCAGCGCCTTGATGCCGGCGAAGTTCACCCCGTCGATGTCCAGGTGGCCGATGGCCAGCGGCTCGTTCCCCAGGCCGAACTCGCGCCAGAAGTCTTCGGCAAAGGGCCCCATGTGGCGCGACTGGCGGCCCTCGTCGATGTAGTTCCAGGTGTTCACGGGGATGCGGCGCATCCGCTCCAGCACGTCGCCGCCGTCCACGTCGCCAAAGTTCTCCTTGAGCGTCATGGACGACGCGCAGGTGATGGAGGCGCCGCCCGCCGCGATGTTGCAGCCGTTGGTGAGCGTGGCGTTGCTGCGGAAGCGGAAGCCGCCGGCCGCGCGCACGGCGAACTCGTTGTTGGCCACCGCCTCGATGCTGTCCGTGGTCGACGCGTCGCCGAACACCTTGGCGCCGGTGTGGCCGTTGGTGCTGGCGCGGTAGCCGAAGGCCATGGAGTAGTCGGCGTCGGCCGTGGTGGTGTAGCCCAGGGCCACCGCCGCGTCGCCGTCGCTCCAGTTGTTGTGGCCGATGGCCACGCCCGCCTGGTCCAGCACGTCGTTGTTCAGCCCCAGCGCCATCCCGCAGGTGCCGATGCTGCCCCCGGAGCCCCACACCTTGTTGCCGCTTCCGATGGCGGTGCCGCACTGCGCGCTCGCCTCCACCGTGTTCTGGTTGCCCAGGGCCACCGAGTAGTTGCCCGCCGCCGTGACCAGGGCGCCGGCCGCGATGGAGTAGTAGCCGATGTTGCTCTCGTCGAACTGGCCGCCCGCGTCGGCGTACCCCGCGCGGAACGCCACCTTGGCCGGGTGCCACATCATCCGCGTTCCCGCCCCCGACGCCGGGATGATGCCGATGGTGATCTGCCCCAGCGCCACCACGCCGCCGGCCGAGTCTACCCGGAAGCGGTCGCCCGCGGGGCTGCCGGAGCGCAGCTGGAGCAGGATGTCGGACTGGGCGGCCGCCGGAGCGGCGGAAACGAGCAGCGCCAGCGCGGCGCAGGTGCGGGCAAGGGAGCGGTGCATGGGGAATCCGTGGTGGAAGGGTTGGAGGCGCGGTGAGGGCCGCGGGAGCGTCCTGCGCGCGCGGCCCCGCCGCGCGCGCAGGAAGAGTACGGCTAGTTAGGTCGCACCCGGACCCTGTATCCCTGGCTTCGCAGCCTGCCGCCCTGCACCACGATGCGGCCGCCGGTCACGTTCAGGTTGCTGCTGGCCGAGTACCTGCCCGTGTCGGTGATGCGCAGGTTGCGCACGTCGAAGTTGCTGATCCCGCCGCCCACCGTGTTGCTGGTCCCCGTCAGCACCAGCCGGCCGGTGCCGGTAAAGGTGCCCGTGGTTCCCAGCGCCACGTCGCCGGCCACCGTCAGGTCGAACGACGACAGGTTGATGAAGGGCTGGGTGGTGGTTCCCGGCGTCATCGTCACCCCCCGCGTGGTGGTGTTCTGCACCAGCAGCGGATAGAAGGGCCGGTCGCCGGGGATGGTCACCGAGTCCTGCACCCCGGGGTGGTAGTTCTGCGTCCAGTCGCCGTCGGTGAACCAGTTGGTGTCGATGTCGCCGTCCCACAGGCGCATCATCCCGTTCACGAACATCGAGGTGACGCCCTTGAGGCGCCGTCCCGTGGCCGTGAGCGTGGAGTTGCCGTAGGTGGTGTACGTCAGGTTGCGCACTCGCAGCCCGTTGATGAACGGCGCGGGCGCCGGCATGACCGCGGTGCCGTCGCTGGAGGTGAGCACCAGGGTGTCGACGGCGTTGGTCCGCACGTTGCCGTAGCGGTCCATGGCGCGCAGGGCCACCTGGTACGTCAGCCCGTAGTTGGCCGGCGTGGGCGTCCCCGAGGTGTAGTTGGCGTTGCACGCGTTCAGCACCTCGCCCGAGCGGTAGATCGCCAGCTCGGTGAAGGTCGCCGTGTCGGTGATGAAGTTGGTGGGCGACGCCGAGGTTCCCGAGGTGCGCACCGAGCAGATCTGCCGCTGCCCGGGGTAGTCGGTCACGAACGGGTCGGCGGCGGGGCTGCCGGCCAGCACCGTGACGGTGGTGGCGCCCAGCGCCGTGGCCCGCTCGCGCGCGCGCCGCACCCCGGCCGTGTCCTGCCGCTCCTCGATGCTCTCCGTCATCCGCGTCTCCGTGTCCTCCACCGCGACGGCCGAGAAGCCGATGGTGAACGGATCGGTGTTGGCGCTGCTGGTGATGGGGTAGCGCATCGCGAAGGTCAGCAGCCCGCCGAAGTCGTTGGGGCCGGTGGCCACGGGGATGGTGCGCCCCGCCGTGGTGGCGTTGCGCACCATGAAGCCGTACGGAAAGAAGCTGGTGACGTTCGCCGGCAGCGGGATGGCCGCCACCTCGGCTTCGGTGAACACCTGCAGCACGTCGGGATACAGGCTGCGCAGCCGCGCGTCCTCACCCATGGCCACGGCGCCCGTGGGGACGAACTGCGACGCGAGCGTCGCGCTGCCGGCCGCGCCGTTGAACAGCAGCAGCGAGGTGAACGGCGTGCCGGCGATGGTCGGGGGGCCGGCGGACCGGATCACCGGGATGAACGTAAGGTTGTTGACCGGCGCGCCGGTGCTGTTGCGCACGCGGTACGTCACGGTGATGAACCGCTGGGCGAACGTGTTCGGGTTGGGGACGGTCGGGCGCACCCCTTCGACGAAGGAGCTGGAGGAATGCACCTCGAAGGCCAGCGACCCGGTGTTCGGGTTCAGGGCCTCGCTGCTTCCGTCGGGCACCGCGATCACGTTGGCGCGCAGGCCCTCGCTCCCCGAGCCGTCGATGCCGGTCAGGGTGAAATGGTACACGCCCAGCACCGCGGGCGGCTCGGGCGTGGGGTCAGGCCCGACAGGCGGCTCGGTCGGCTGGTCCGCGCACGCGGCGAGGCCCGCCAGCAGCGCCACGATCGGGAGAGCACGGGGGATAGACACGTTCACCATGACCGTGCAGAGGGTGGGAGAGAGGGAGGCCCTCGACAGGGAACCACCTCTCGACGCAGCACGGGGGGCGCTGGTGAGGGCGGCTGCGGAAGGCCGAAGCGCCGCCGCGGAGCGCGGCGGCGCGGTGACCCGCCTCAGGGCGGAAAGTAGAACTGCAGCTGCGTCAGCGACTGGAGCCGGCCGAGGTCTTCGACCGCAGGGGCTACGAACGGCTTGCGGGGCAGGCAAGCACCCGCTTCACCGGACTGCTGCACATCGGAAACCGTGATCTGCGCCATGTGGGCTCGGCTTGTAGAGTTCGCCGGCCGTTAGCGGCCGGCTGCTGCTGCTACGGGCGCGGCTGCACCTGTAACAGTTGGGAACATATGCTCGAGCGCGCGCCCGTGTCAAGGAGTATTACCCGGGTCCGGGCCGCTGTAAAGGCCTTCGTTCGCAAGCGGATGCATGGAGAGTGCCGCTGCTACGCGGGCCTGG
>DASQBH010000084.1:0-4062 GCA_035635315.1 Longimicrobium sp. | reverse complement strand
CTCCCCCGGGCGATTGAAATCGCGGCTGGGACAACGCGATGTCGGCCTGCGCCGACGGGTGTGGCGTGCGGGCCGGCGCTGGTGTGCGAGGGCGAGATTGTCGGCGTGTGTTCAGGGTGAAAACAATGATCGGTGATCGAGTTGGAAGCACCAGACGCACGGGTGCGGGAGCGGCGATTCTCGGCGGCGCCGGCCCTCCCCCGGGCGATTGAAATCGCGGCTGGGACAACGCGATGTCGGCCTGCGCCGACGGGTGTGGAGTGCGGGCCGGCGCTGGAGTGCCAGGGCCAGATCGTCGTCGTGTGTGTTCAGGGCGGAAACGGATTCCAAAGCACTGAGGCACCAGCGCGCTTCGGGGCCTCTCCCCCCGCCCGGCCTTCGCTCGTTCCTCGCGACGGCTGGCGACCCCTTCCCCAAACTGCGGGGAGGGGGGGATGTGAGGCCGGCACGGGGATGCGCGGACGGGGCTATTGAGGATCTTCGGCGGGAATCGCGGGCCGATACGGCTCCAGCACCGCCTCCACCTCGCCGCGGAGCCAGTCGTCCAGGGTGCCGGAGCGGTAGACGGTCCAGGTGGAGAGCGCGCCGGTGTACGCGGTCTGCACGGTGCGCGACAGGTCGTCGGGATCGCACTGCGCCAGCTCGCCCGACTGCAGCGCTTCCTTGAGCAGCGCGCGGATCTCCGCCAGCGTGGTGCGCGCGTGCTGCAGGGCGCAGGCGTGGAACTCCGCGATCCCCAGGTGGATGTGATGGAACGCCACGTAGTTCGCAAGCGCTTCGGGGGTGTCGATCTCGCGCGCGATGGCGGCGAGGGCGTGCAGCAGCGCATCCAGCGCGGAGGCGTGCAGCTCACGCGCGGCGCCAAAGTGGCCCGGCGCTTCGGACGCGGTCTGCTCCGCCAGCGCCAGCAGCAACCCCTGCTTGGAGCCGAAGCGCTGCACCAGCCCCGCCGGCGACACCCCCGCCTCCTCGCCGACATCCGCCAGCGTCAGCTCCGGTCCCACGCGCTGGATGGCACGCGCGGCGGCGGCGAGAATGGTTTCGTCCGAGGTGCTGCGAGGGCGTGGGGACATCTTCACCTCTCAATAGATAAATGCGCGTTCATTTACATGATGCGCATTCATGTCAATCAGGTCAAGCAACTTCTGTTGACGGCAGCGGCGGCGGATGGTACATGATCCTGAACCCGCACCCGTGCTGATCCCCCATCCAACTACGCTATGCTCCGCCACGCAATCGCTCCGATCATCACCCTCGCCGCCGCGTCTGCGTCCGCGGTGCAGCCGGTGGTCGCACAGGAGCCGGCGGACATGGTGGTGCTGGGGCCGGTGTGGACAGGCGTGGCGGGGGCGCCTGACGCCGGCGGCATCGCGGTAAAGGGCGAGCGGATCGCGGCGGTGGGGAGCGAGGCCGAGATCCGGCGGTGGATCGGGCCGGAGACGCAGGTGGTGGACGCGGCGGGCGGATTGGTGACGCCGGGGTTCATCGACACGCACGTGCACTTTGTGGACGGCGGGTTCCGGCTGGCGTCGGTGCAGCTGCGCGACGCCCGCACGCCGCGGGAGTTCGCCGAGCGCATCCGCGACTTTGCGCGCACGGTGCCGGCGGGCACCTGGATCACCGGCGGCGACTGGGACCACTCGCTGTGGGGCGGCGAGCTGCCGCGGCGGGAGTGGATCGACTCCATCTCCCCTGATCACCCCGTGTTCGTCAGCCGGCTGGACGGGCACATGGCGCTGGCCAACAGCGCCGCGCTCGCGGCCGCGGGCGTCACGCGCGCCACGCCGGAGGTTGAGGGCGGCGAGATCGTGCGCGGGGCGAACGGCGAGCCGGCGGGGGTGCTGAAGGACAACGCCATGTCGCTGGTGTGGCGCGTGGTGCCCGATCCGCCGGCGGAGCTGCAGGACCGCGCCCTGGCGGCGGCGATGCACTACGTCGCCTCCCACGGCGTCACGTCCGTGCACGCGATGGGCGGGTGGGGCGACCTGGCCGTCTACCGCCGCGCGCACGCCGCCGGAACGCTGCGGACGCGCGTCTACGCGGCGGTACCGCTGGAGTCGTGGGAGCGGCTGCGCGACAGCGTGGCGGCCGGCGGGCGCGGGGACGCGTGGCTGCGCATCGGCGGGCTCAAGGGGTACGTGGACGGCTCGCTGGGGTCGCACACGGCGGCGTTCCACCAGCCGTTCAGCGACGATCCCTCCAGCCGCGGGCTGCTGGTGATCGACCCGGAGGAGCTGTACCGGCAGATCCAGGGCGCCGACGCGGCGGGGCTGCAGGTGATGGTGCACGCCATCGGCGACCGGGCCAACGGGCTGCTGCTGGACGCCTATGAACGCGTCCTCAGCGAGAACGGCGCGCGCGACCGGCGCTTTCGCACGGAGCACGCGCAGCACTTGGCGCCGGCGGACATCCCCCGCTTCGGCGCGCTGGGGGTGATTCCCAGCATGCAGCCGTACCACGCCATCGACGACGGCCGCTGGGCGGACGCGGTGATCGGGCCGGAGCGCAGCCGCACGACCTATGCGTTCCGCTCGCTGCTGGACGCGCGGGCGCCGCTGGCGTTCGGCAGCGACTGGTTCGTGGCGCCGCCCAGCCCGCTGGAGGGGATCTACGCCGCGGTCACGCGCAGCACGCTGGACAACCGCCACCCGGACGGGTGGGTGCCGGAGCAGCGGATTACGGTAGAGGAGGCGCTGCGCGCGTACACGTCGGCGGCCGCGTACGCATCGTTCGAGGAGGGGATCAAGGGGACGCTGGAGCCGGGCAAGCTGGCGGACTTCGTGGTCATGGACAGCGACATCCGCGAGGCGAGCCCGCCGTACATCCGCGACACGCACGTGCTGATGACGGTGGTGGGCGGACGCGTGGTGTACGAGTGGCGGTGACGCCGTCCGGTTTCCAGGGGTGGGGCGTTGTCCTTTCCGGCGGGTGGACCCTGTGAAACAGGCAACCGGAGAGGTGCACCATGAGACGATGCCATCGTACGCTCGCGGGTCTGTCGCTGCTGGCCACCACCGCCTGCGCCGCCGATTCGGTGGTGGGACCCGGGCTCACCCCCGCGCCGGAAGCAAAGACGGAGCGGGGGATCATCCTCCGCGAGTCCAGCACCGTCGCGGTGCCGAACGAGCCCCTGTACATCGTCGACGGGGTGGTGCAGGGGCGGCTGCCGGGGCACCTGATGGCGGCCGACATCACCCACATCCGCGTGATGCAGGGCGCCCCTGCCGTCGCCAGGTTCGGGAGCCGCGCGGCACCCGGCGCGGTCATCATCACCACGCGCGCGGCGCCGGTCAAAGCGCTGTCCGGCAACGACACGCAGTAACGCAGATCCACCGCCCGAACGCGCATCCCGTCCTCCCGCACCGCCTACACCCGCTGGCGGAACCGCGGGAGGGCGGGATGCGCCGCGTCCGCCCCCTCGGATTCATCCAGCGCGGCAAGCGGCGCATCGGCCGGGACGGTGCTCCATGGGAATGAAGGATACGGTGCGGGCGCCGCGGTACGCGAAGTGCTTAGAGTGCGCGCGGCGGCCGCGGGGCCGTGCCGGGTGACCCGTGTGGACGGAGGATGACGACCGATGAGCAAGTCCGAGCGCAGTGCGCATACCACGACCGACCACGACTTCATCCGCCGGTGGGTGGAGGAGCGCGGCGGCAAGCCCAGCCGCGTAAAGCGGACGGGGAGCGGCGACGATCCGGGGATCCTGCGGATCGACTTTCCCGGCTACTCCGGCGCGGACTCGCTGGAAGAGATCGAGTGGGAGGAATGGTTCGAGAAGTTCGAGGAGAACGGGCTCGCCTTTCTGCACCGCGACATCAAGGGCGACGACGGCAAGCTGGACCGCTTCAACAAGCTGGTGAGCCGCTCGGGAACCGAGGACGAGGAGTAGGAGAAGAAGTGCGAAAGTGCGGGAGTGCGAAAGTGCGAGAGTAGAAGATGCACCCACTCTCGCACTCTCGCACTCTCGCACTCTCGCACTCTCGCACTTTCGCACTCTCGCACTTTCGCACTCCCGCACATCCGTCCGTCAAACCTGGTCCCAGTCCAGCCGGACGAGGCGGG
>DASQBH010000083.1:0-8658 GCA_035635315.1 Longimicrobium sp. | reverse complement strand
GGGACTCTTCCACCCGCTGCAGCAGGCGCTCGATCTGCCCCTCGCGGTCCTTGAACCAGTCGGTCGACCAGAGGCGGTGGAGCTCCCAGCCGCGGGCCTCCAGCACCTGCTGGCGCAGGCGGTCGCGGTCGCGCGCGGTCTCGCTGGCGTGGTAGGCCACGCCGTCGCACTCGATGCCGCAGACGTAGCGGCCGGGCATCTCGTCATCCACCACCGCCATGTCGATGCGGTAGCCGGCGGCGCCCACCTGCGCCTGGAGGGTGATGCCGCGCTTGGTCAGCTCCTCCATCACCTGCCGCTCGAACTCCGACTCCGCATCGGCCGAGAGCTCCGCGGTGGTGCTCTGCAGGGTGCCGCGCTCGGCGTAGAGCAGGAACTCGCGGAGCAGAGCGGGGCCACGGGAGGACGCGGAGGCGGGGTTGATGTCGTCGCCGCGCATGGAGGAGAAGACGACCATCCGCCGGCGGGCGCGCGTCGTCAGCACGTTCAGCCGCCGCCAGCCGTTCTCGCCGTTGATGGGGCCGAAGTTGTAGCGCAGCCGCCCGTCGCGCCCCTTGGCGTAGGTGACGCTGAGGAGAATGACGTCGCGCTCGTCGCCCTGGATGTTCTCCAGGTTCTTGACGAAGAACGGCTCGGCGCGCTCGCGGCTGAAGAACGGCTCCAGCGACGGATCCTGCCGGCGGCGCAGCTCCAGCTCGTCCTGGATGGCCAGCTGCTGGCGCAGGTTGAAGGTACCGACCCCGAGGCTCACGTCCGGCTCCGTCTTCGCGTGGCGCACCACCTCGTCCACCACGCGGCGCGCCTCCACCTGGTTGAGCCCCTTTCCTTCGTACACGCCGTCAGCGACGTACTCAAAGGAGAGGCCGGCGGCGCCGCTGGCGGCGTCCACGCTGGGGAAGGTGAAGAGGTCCGCCTCGTAGAACGAGACGTTGCTGAAGGTGATGAGCGACTCGTGCGCGCTGCGGTAGTGCCAGCGCAGCCGCGTCTTGGGCACGCCGGCGCCCAGGAACTCCTCCAGCACGCTCTCCGTGTCTTCGAAGAGCGGTGTGCCGTCCTCCGCCAGCTCCGCGGTGGCCTGGCCGCTCATCACGGAGAAGAAGTTGGTCGGCGGCAGCTGGCGCGGATCGCCCACCACCACCAGCCGTGCGCCGCGGACGATCGACCCCACCGCGTCCTCGGACGGCAGCTGGCTGGCCTCGTCGAAGATGACGACGTCGAACGAGGGCGCGCCGCCGTCCAGCAGCTGGGCGACGGTCAGCGGGCTCATCATGAAGCAGGGCTTGATGGCGCGGATGGCAGATCCGGCCTCGCGCAGCGTACGGCGCAGCGGTGCGTGCCGCCGCTCCCGCGCCATCTGCGCCTGCAGAAAGGGCATCGCAGCCTTCGCCGCGGGCTCGCGCAGCCGCGCCTGCACGGCGTCGCGCAGGCGGCCGACCAGGGCGTCGCGGTTCTCGCGCAGCACCGCCTGGTCCAGCTCGCGGAACTCGGCGACGCGCTGCTCGTGCGGCATGGTGGCGAACTGCCGCAGCGGCTCGCGCTCCTGCACGGCGGCGGTCACCCACTTCTGGTGAAAGGCGCGGCGGAAGGCGTTCGCCAGATCCACGAACGCGATCTCGCCGGCCAGCGCGGGCGTCAGCAGCTCAGCCGCGACGCCGGCGGCCACCTTCGCGCGGACCAGCTCGAACGCGGCCCAGCGCGGCGCCAGCGTGAGCCCCGCCTCCAGCGCCGCCGCGCGCTCGGCGATCTCCGCCAGCAGCGCAGCCTGCAGGTAGTCCGCCGGCCACTCGGCGAGCGCGCGGAGGGAGGTGAGCGCGCGGGTGGCGGCTTCGGACGCGGTGCGGAGGGCATCCGCCAGCGACACGTCGGGGCGCGGCTGCGTGGCCAGCTCGGCGGCGGCCTCGGCCAGGCGGCTCTCCACGCACAGGGTGCGATACTCCACCACCCAGCGCACGTATCCATCCAGCGCGTCCCAGTCCGACCCCTCCCCCTGCCAGAGCGCGCCGAACAGCTCGCGGCCGACGGGATCCAGCGCCGTCAGCGTGGTACGCTCGCGCCGCAGCTCGTCGATCCGCCGCATCTCCGCCGCCTGCTCCAGCAGCGAACCGGTAAAGGAGGATTGGCGATAGCCCATCCACCGGCGCTTCGTGGCGCGGTGCTTTCCGCTGAGGAAGTTGAGGAAGCGGAAGGGACTGCTCTCCTTTTCCTCGATGAACTGCGCGTCCGCCGCGTGGTCCTGCTGCAGCGCGTCGGCCGTGAACCAGTGCGTCAGGCGGCGGTCCAGGTCGCTGACGCGGCGGCCGCGGGCGATGAGCTCCACGGCCTGCAGCGGCGGCGCGTTCCACTCCGCGCTGGTGAGCACGCCCAGCGGCGCGCCGGGCGAGCGCGCGAGCACGGCGGACACGCGCACGGCGGTGTCCACGTCCGCCAGGGTGCGCAGCGGCGGCAGGCGGAGCGCGGAGGCCACCGCGGCGGCGTGCTCCACGGTCTGCGCCAGCGCGGCACGGAGGTCGGCGATCAGCGTGCGCGCGTCGTCCAGCTCATCCTCCGACCAGAGCGTGCGCCGCGAGTCGCGCCACGGGTGGTTGCGGACGTCGCCGGTGTCTTCCGCCGCCTTTGCCAGGTCCGCCAGCGCGCGCACGGCCTCGTCGAACTGCTCGCGGGTGATGGACGTGACCGGCCGTTCCAGCTTGATGCGCGGGGCGTCGCGCAGCGCCATCAGCTCGCCGAAGCCGCGGTAGGGCGTAAAGCCGGCGGCGCCGTACGGCGTGTGCACGGCCTCGGCGTATTCGGTGAGGGTGTGGCGCACCCCCACCAGGCGGCCGGCGACGGACTCGCCGGGCTTCGGGCGCTGCAGCGAGGCGTCGAGCGAGCGGGCGATCTCCTTGACCACGGCGCGCTTGTTGGCCTTGGTGCTGTGCATCTCCAGGCAAAAGTCGCCCAGGCCGGCGCGCACCAGCCGCTCGTGCACCACGGAGAGCGCGGCCATCTTTTCTGCGACAAAGAGCACGGACTGCCCGCCGTGCAGCGCCTGCGCGATCAGGTTGGTGATGGTCTGCGACTTTCCCGTCCCCGGCGGCCCCTCCAGCACCAGGTCGTGGCCCTTCGACACGGCGGCGATGGCGCGCAGCTGGCTGCTGTCGGCATCCACCACCTGCGCCGTCGCCTCGGGCGGGAACTGGGCGTCCAGGTCCATCTCGCGCACGTCGTCCGGCAGCGCGGCAAAACCGTCGCCGGTGCGCGTGACCAGCCGGCGGACCAGACGGTGGCCGGCGAACGCGCCGCCGTTGGCCTCAAGGTCCTTGTACATCACGAACTTCTGGAACGCGAACAGGCCCAGGTAGATCTCCGTGGTCACCTGCCAGGCGGCCTGGCTCTTTACCGCCTCGGTGACGGCGGCCAGGAACGCCTGCAGGTCGTAGTCGTCCGGGATCTCGGCCGGATCCGGCAGCAGCGGCAGCGCGATGCCGAAGTCGCGGCGCAGGTACTCGGCCAGCGCGGGGTTCAGAATGTAGTCGTCGTCGGTGACGGAAAGGGTGTAGCCCGCGCCGGCGGAGGTGCGCGCCAGCGCCACGGGAAGCAGCACCAGCGGCGCGCGGAACACCTGCTCCGAATCCTTCGACTCGCGGTAGTGCAGCATCCCCAGCGCCAGGAAGAGCGTGTTCACGCCCTGCTCCTCCTGCGTCTCGCGCGCCTGCTCCTCGATGCGCCGCAGCGACACGTCCAGCTTGTCGGGCGGCGAGGTGGTCTGCAGCACGTCGTCGCGGTGCTTCGCGGCCAGCTTGTCCGCCGTGTACGGCGCGAACTCCGCGGCCGCCGCCAGCGCCTCGTCGTCCTCCCCCAGGTCGTCGAACCCGCCCGCGGCTGCGTCGGCGGCGAGGTCGGCCGCATCCGATGCAGGCGCGGCGGATGTCGATGGTGGCGCGGCGGGATCGGCGGATGCGGACGCCGCATCCGCGGGATCGGCCGCAGCCGGCGAATCCGCGCGACCCGACGAATCCCCAACAGGCGCCTGCGCGGAGTCCGCCCTTGGAGCGAATGAATTCGCCGCTGGAAGATCGCGAAGTCCACCTTCGTGGACTGCGTCGGCCGAGCCGGCAGGCGCGGGGGAGGCGGTTGGCGCGTCGGCCTGCGCGAGAAGATCGCCTTGCGCGGCGGATGGCTCCGGGGCAATCCGCGGCGTCTCGGGCGCCGGGGGGAGGATGGATGACGTGTCGGCAGCGACAGCATCCGCCGCGGGTGTGGTAACGGGCGGGGCGGACGATGCGGATTGCGCGGCGTTTGCGGACGATGCGGTTTCGGCGGATGCGGGCGCGGGGGGCTGGGCAGCCGCGAAGCGCATCCGCTTCTCCAGCAGGTACAGGCGACGGAAGACCTCGGCCGGCTGCTCGTCCACGATGGCGACGGTGGACGCGCGCGTCATGCGGAAGTTGAGCGCGCGGTTGCGCTTGCTCAGGTCCAGCAGCTTGCGCTTCCAGTTGTCCAGCGCCGCCGCGACGCGTGCGTCGTCCTGGGTCGCGGCGGGGGTGTGCGTGTCGCTCATGGGGCAAGCTGCGAAAGGAACGTGGCCGGGCGCGGCGGGCGTGCCTGGGGAAAATGCGTTTGGCGGGGGGCGAGAGACAAGCGGGAGCGCCTTGGCTCCCACCCAACAGTTCCGAACCTATGTCCAGCCGCCGAGCTCGAACGAACAATGGGTGTCCACCCAACCTGGTGAACACCCGAACATCTTTGCTCAACCGATTGCTACAGGGCTACCTTGGGCCGGTCGCAATTGCAGTCCAGGTCATCGCACATCTTCCATCGGCTGCAATTACACCCGCGCCTGACACACACTTTGGAGCGGCCGCAACTACAATCCCCACTGTCCCTTGCGCAGACTTTCGGGAGATTGCAGTTGCATCCCGGCCGACCGCAGTAGTTCCAGGTTCTCCCCCCCGAACTCCTGCCCGTGTACCAGAGGTCTCGGCCTACCTGTCCGATTTCAATGAGGTCCGCTCCCGGCGCGACAGAAAGGGCTGCGGATTTTCCGATTGCGCTCGGACCGTCATCGACGATATCGAAAAACAGTTTGAGTAAGAGAATCTCCCCGAGCATGGCGGCCTCCTGAGCCCTGGATTCGGCATGGTGGTATTCGAACACGCGCAAAGCTGCCGCATCAACAAATACGACAGGGGATCTCGACGGGTTTCGTGCACAGCGAGCGAGGGCGGCTTGCTCTTCGCGCCGCGATACTGGGGGGCACAGGTCATCCACGATCCCGCTTTACCCCGCGTTAAAACTTTTACCCCGCGTTAAAACTCTGCGCCGCAACGATGTGCCGCGACTCGCCGTGAGGCGCGCCGCAACAGGGTGTCTCGAAACGGGACACAGCGGCAACAAACGTTTCTCATCCACGGAATCCTGTAAACCGCTCACCCACAACGACTAAGCCTCCGTCGCGCCGGCGGAATCCGGCCGGTCTCCGTGTTGCCTTGAGAAGGGCCGAGGCGCCGGTCCCCCTGCTCCGCACCCCGCGGGGCACCCGGCGTTTGCAGCAGAAGGAGGCTGGATGCAGTTCAGGTGGTTTGCCGCGCTGGCTCTGGCCGCGACGGCGGCGGCGTGCGGAGGCGGGGGCGCGGCTCCCGTTACCGGCGGCGGAGGAGAGACGGCCCCGCTGGGGTCGGTGTCGGTGACGCACCCCGAGGGCGCGGCGCCCGTGGGTGACACCATGATCCTGGTGGTGGAGGCCCGTGACGGCGCCGGGCAGCCCGTGGCGGGGATTCAGCCGCAGTTCACCTCCAGCGACCCCACGGTGGCGACGGTGGACGCGGCCGGCGTGGTGCGCGGCCTCAAGGCGGGCGCGGCCACCATCACCGCGTCCGTCACGGTGGGGGGTGTAACCAAGACGGCCAACTTCGGCATCGCGATCCTGGAGGCGGCAACTCCGCCGACGCCGCCGCCCGCCGGCAGCGCCATCGCCGCGTTCGCGCTGAACCCGGCGACGGTCACGCTGGCCCCCGGCGCCACGGCGCCGCTGGAGCCGGTGGCCACCAACGCGGCGGGCGCCCGCGTTACGCCGCTGCCGCAGGTCGCGTGGTCGGTGCAGGACGGCGCCAGGGCCAGCATCTCCGCGGGCGTCGTCACGGCGATCGCGGCAGGCGCCACCACCGTCACCGCGTCGTTTACGGCGGACGGCAGGACGTGGACGGCCAGCGCCAACGTGATCGTCACGTCGCCGGCGCCCCCCGGCGCACCCACCAGCGCGACGGTGCAGGGGGTGGAGGATGCGTTCTCGCCGGCCAGCGTCACCATCACCCCCGGCGGCACGGTGACGTGGACGATGGTGGACGAGGAGCACGACGTCACCTTTACCGGCGCGGCGCCTCCGGGCGGCAGCATCGGCCGCATCGACGACGACGAGTCCGTATCGAGAACCTTCCCCACCGCGGGAACCTACGCCTACACTTGCAACCGCCACGACGGTGAGCACGGCGGCACGGTGGTGGTGCAGGGCGGCGGCACGGGCGAGACGCCGGTGCTCACCTCCGTCGTCATCTCCCCGGCCAGCCCGTCCGTCGCGGTGGGCGCCACGCTGCAGCTCACGGCCACGCCGCTGGACCAGGGTGGACGGACGATGACGGGCCTGGCCGCCGCGCAGTCGTCCCCCTCCGACGCCACGAAGGCGACCGTCAGCGCGTCGGGCGTGGTGACGGGCGTCGCGGCCGGGACCGCCGGCATCACGGCCCGCTTCACCAGCGGCGGCACCACGCGCGAGGCGACGGTGAACGTGACCGTCGGCGGCACCACGACCCCTCCCACGGGCCCCGGGACGCCGCTCACCGCGACGGTCACCACGCCGGGCGAAAGCTTCAGCCCCGCGGCGGTCACCATCCGCACGGGCGGCACGGTGACCTGGCAGTTCACGGGGAGCACGCGGCACAACGTCACCTTCAACGGCACCGCGCCCACGGGTGGCAACATCCCCGACACGGACGCGGGCGGCTCGGCGCAGCGCACGTTCGCCACGGCCGGCACGTACAACTACACGTGCACCCGGCACTCGGGGATGAACGGATCGGTGACGGTGCAGCCGTAGGGGAGTGCGAGAGTGCGAAAGTGCGAAAGTGCGGGAGTGCGAAAGTGCGAAAGTGCGAAAGTGCGAGAGTGCGAGAGTAGGAACTGACGGATAGGTGGATCGATCGAATGAATCGGCCGCCGGACGGATTTTGGAATCAACCGACAACGCTGTAGAAGGAGCACGACGATGAAGAAGACGCTGATCACCCTGCTGGCCGTCGCGATCGCCGCACCCGCCGCCGCGCTGGCGCTGCGGGCGCAGACCCCCGCGGCGCCGCCCACCACGCACGAGGTGCGCATGGTGCTGGAAGGCACCAGCGCCCGCTTCGAGCCGGCCAACCTCACCATCCGCACCGGGGACCGCATCCGCTTTACCACCGTGAGCGGCGGGCCGCACAACGTGGCGTTCGACGCGGCCAAGGTGCCCGACGCGGCCGAGGCGCGGCTGAGCGCGGGGATGCCGGGGCAGATCCAGCCGCTCTCGGGCGCGCTGGTGATCAACGCGGGCGACAGCTACACCATGAGCTTCGCCGGCGTGCCGGCCGGGCGATACGAGTACTACTGCATGCCCCACATGGGGATGAACATGAAGGGCGTGATCACCGTCCAGTGAACGCGGTACCACCCGACCGGGGGCGGGCCCGCGCGGCCCGCCCCGTCCCAGACCGGAGGCTCCCCTTGATCCGCATCCGCATCGCAGCGCTCGCCGCGGCCCTCGCGCTCCCGGCGACGGCCGGCGCACAGTCCCTGCTGGACCGCCCGCCCAACCTGTCCGGCAACTGGGTGGGCAACCGCGGCACGCTGTACTTCAACTTTCTGCACCGCTTCAGCGCCAGCGACGCGCCGGTGCGCAAGGTGAGCAACGTGCCCACCTTTACCGTCGCCGCGGGTCTGGGATACCGCACCATGCTGGGCTTTCACTACGCCACCAACTCGGCGCTGGCGCCCGCCTACCCCAACGAGTGGGAGTTCTGGGCGCGGCACCAGCTGCTGAGCCAGGACGGCGGCGGGCCCGTGGACCTGGGCGGGCAGGTGGGATACAACCTGGCCGCCGAGGGGGTGGACGGCGAGGTGTCGGTGGCCCGGCGCTTCGGGGGCGTGCGCATCGTCACCGCGGCGCGCGTGCTGAGCGACGCGGTGGAGGCGGGCGAGACGCGGTTCGCGCTGGCGGGCGGCGCCACCCTGCGGCTCAACCGCTACTTCGCTCTGGCAGGCGACGTGGCCGCGCTGACCAACCGCGTCGAGGGTGAGGAGGTGGCGTGGAGCGCGGGGCTGCACCTGGCCATCCCCCTTACGCCGCACACCCTGTCGCTGCAGGCGTCCAACACCAACGCCTACACGCTGCAGGGGATGTCGCGCGGGGAAGAGTCCGTGCGCTACGGCTTCGAGTTCACCATCCCGCTCACCCTGTCGCGCTGGTTTGGCGCCAACGCCGGCGGCGGGCACGGGGCCGCGCCGGTGCCGCCGCCCCCGGCCGGTCCCGCGACCCCCAGCGCCGACGCGTCGGCCGCGGAGGCGGCGGGCACGCTGCAGCGCGCGGGAATGCGCAACATGGCGTTCGCCGCGCCGCGGATGGAGGTGGCGGTGGGCACGACCGTCGAGTGG
>DASQBH010000082.1:0-4546 GCA_035635315.1 Longimicrobium sp. | reverse complement strand
GAGCGGGGCGCCGAGCTCGACGCCGACCGCATCCGGGTGGAGGTCGAGGGTAGCCGGGTGATCCTGAGCGGCACGGTGCGCTCGTACGCCGAGCGGCGCGACGCCGAACGCGCGGCACGCAACGCCCCGGGGGTGACGGAGGTGGAGAACCTCATCATCGTCGACCCGCTGGTTCCCGCGGCCGTCTGACGGCGATACGGCGCCTCACGCAGAGACGCGGAGATTCCCGGCAGTCTCTGCGCCTGCGTGAGGCCTCCTTTTTCCCGGCAGGGACTTGACACGGGGCGTAAACAGCCCCGCAAGGGCAGAAGTTGACGTTTGGCGTTGCGGGCGTGAATTGGCGTGAACAGGTAAGCGGCGCTGCTCGGCTTCTGGCTCGACCTGGCCTTTGGCACCGGATGGCGCAACACGGCCATCTGCGAGTTCCGGCCGTGTGACTACGACTCCAAGCGCGATCACCGTGCGCTGGCCGTACGGGCGCCTGCACAAGCGGTGGGAGACGGACAAGGAGATGGATGGCCGCTGGGTGCCGATCGACAGCGAGCGCACCCGTGCCTCGGTGGAGATGCTGATCCGGAAGGGTGGCGCGGTGGGGGAGAGCTACGCGTTCCGGGCGCCGCGCCCGGACGCGCCGTGGGACCGGCACTACGTGGCCAAGCTGCTGAAGCGGCTGGTCGACACCGCCAACCTGGAGCGCGCCCGCGCGGCGGGCGTGGTGCTGCTGGGCTACTTCGGCGCCCGCCGGGAGGAGGCCTTCCGCGACGCCGTGAAGTTCCTCCTGCCGCAGGTGAACGGCGCGACGGCGGCAAAGCTCCGGGAAGCCGTGCGGGAGCAGGTCGGCAACCGTTCGTTCATGATCC
Organism: Longimicrobium sp.; assembly: GCA_035635315.1. Classification (GTDB taxonomy): domain Bacteria; phylum Gemmatimonadota; class Gemmatimonadetes; order Longimicrobiales; family Longimicrobiaceae; genus Longimicrobium. The sequence continues at coordinate 3,686 of DASQBH010000082.1, read as the reverse complement.
GGCTGTTGCGCGACGTGGTGACGGACCTGAACCGGGAGCGGGCGCAGGCGGCGGGCGTGCTCTGGATCCCGTACGTGAACGCGCACGCGGTCCGCTGCGGCTGGGAGAACGACCGCCGGCACCACCCGGAGAAGGCGCGCATGGACGCGCAGGGGCGGAAGGACCCGCGCAGCCTGCGCAACTGTTACCTCACGGAGGACCCGGAGGAGATCGCCTTAGCCGTCACACAGCCTGTGCGGAAGCTCGGAATTGTGGTTCAGGGCGGGCGCTCGTCACCCAGGCGGCGCCTGAAGACCCCCGAAACAAACATACACAAAAACATACACGCCCCCTCTGACGTGAGAAGGCCCTCCAGCGCTAAAGCGTTGGAGGGCCTTCTCTTAGATCTAGTCGGGACGGCCGGATTTGAACCGGCGACCCCCTGAACCCCATTCAAGCCAACGCATCATCGTGAGCGCGCAAGATGGCGGATTCCCTAGCTTTTTTGATGGGCGGTGCTGCACTGGAAACGGCATTTGATGGTGTATGCGGGGGGTAGAAACATACACAAAAACATACACGGTTGGCTCAACCGAAAGTGGAGGTTTTGCCGACTCACAACGCGCTCGGGAAATGTGGGATCGGGGGATAGCGAAACTGCTACGCCAGCGGCACCTCGACAGCTCCTCATCGTGACGTTCAACCGTGTGCGCGCAACTCGCGGCAAGGTATCTGTCTGCATGGTAAACTCGTCCGACGCAACTCTCGCGCTCTGCGGCGCCCGAGAACGTGAAGTTCCTCAGCGAGATCATTCGTACAGCCACGGCTCCCGCGGCGGCTTAACGCTCAGGATAAATCGCCTCGGCAACACGTCGTGGTCCGAGCGTTCGACGAACGCGAAGTGGTCGATCGTCCGGTTCCGTCGCAGTGAGCGTTCTCGGAGGTACTGCAATTCCATCTTGGAGAAGGGATCATCCTGTCGGTGGTAGCCAGACCGATAGAACGCCACGAAGTCCTCCAGTTCATCCAGGTGCCAGCGGAAGCCATCGCCACAGAACACCAAGACCGTTCCCACCTGCTGGTGGCGGAGCCGTTGCTCCCGCTCATCAGCAGCGCACCGGTCACGCGGTCGCGGATCTCGTACGCCGCCGCGGCGCCGATGTCCACCGAGCCGGCGGCGGGGACGACGCCGATGCGGATGTTGCCGTTCCACGCTGCGCGGACACGTCGCGCAGCGCGGGGCCGCCGGGCTCGCGCGGCGTGCGGCCGAGCGGATCGCGGTCGCCGCACGCCGCCAGCGCCAGCGCGAGCGCGGCCGGGGTGAGTCGTAGGGAGATGGGATTGCGTCGCATGGGGAGCGACCTCGTCGGTGGGAAGGTTTCCGGCGACTCCACGCCGCCGCGCGCCGTGCGGCGGGGGATGCCGGACGGGCTCGGCGGGAACGCTTGTCGTGGTCGCGTCCATCCTAAGGCACGTGAGGAGCGGCGGCAAACGGGTGACGTCCCTGCGCGCAGGTGACCGCCCCATGACCGCCCCGACGGGCCGGGGCGAGCCTGTCCCAATGGAAGATCCGCGTGCACAACACCTGCGGCGATGCGGTGGGCTCAATTATCTAGCAGAAGTGCACTTCCATCCATTCCAGCCGCCCGTCTCGCCGTCGGTGCGGGATATGCCTGCAAGGGTACCGGAGCGAACCCGTTCTCTCTCGCCCGCTCCTCACACCCGGCGGCTTTCCCGTCTGCTCCCTCTGCCGCGCCCGGTCCAACCCGAGCAGACAGAGTTCCCCGCGACGCTTCCCACGGCGGCCGAAACGCGTCGACGCCCCTCCCGCCCCGACCGACGCGCTTCCGCAAGTCGGCCGCGTGGAAAGACACGCTTCTCCCGCGATCGCGCGGAGGAGGTGCGCACCGACGAAAGAAACTCGTTCCTGGCGTCCTTTCATTCAGTTCAGTGCTCACATCCCAAACCATCAGGAGGGTAGCAACCATGGCTCACCATCTCATCCATGAGGGAGAGTTCACCGCGATGGCCGTCAGCCAGGTAGCCATCGTTGGTTTTGGGCAATTCAGCCTGGGACTCATCGCCACGGCGGTCCGCACCGGAGCGGGAAATCTGCAGGTGCTGGCCTGGAAGTGTTCGGACGGCAACGGGTTGGCGGGCGTGCACAAGATCGAGCAGCGGGGCGACGCATCTTCGGGACTTATCAGCAATAGCAGAGTGGCCATCGTCACGCTTGCGCCGGACCTGCTGGTGACCGCCACGCGCGATGGCGCGGGGAAGCTGAGCCTCACGGCCTGGAACGTCTCGCAGGACGGGAACCAGGTCATCAAGAAGGCTCAGGTTACGGGGGACTCCATCGGCTCGGTAGCGGCCTGCGAGAGTCAGGGCCTGGTGGTGACCGCCGTGCGTGACAGCGCTGGAAACCTGCAGGTGATCGCGTGGAGCGTGGCACCCGACGGGTCTGCCATAATCCAACGCGGCAGCGCGCCGGGAGGGGCCGTCGGCAAGGTGACCGTGGTGGGGTTCAAGTACGGCGTCGTGACCGCGGCCCGCGATTCCTTCGACCACCTGAAGGTCATCGCATGGGTCGTCTCGGCCAACGGCACGCAGGTGAAGCAGGGGGGAAACGCCTCGGGCGAAGCGATTTCGGACGTCGAAAGCGCGTATTTCCATTCGCTCGTGGATGTGGCAGGCAAAAACCCGCGTGCGGTGGTGACCACGGCCGTTACCGACCGCGCCGGTGGCCTGAAGGTGATCAACTGGTCGGTCGGGGAAAACGCGGGGCCGCTGGTCACGCAGCTTTCCAGCGCCACGGGCGAGAAGGGGGTCGGCGCGATGGCTATGACCACCGTGAAGACGGGCATGACCACCGATCGGCTGGTGACCGCGGTCCGCGCCAGCGGCGGCAACCTGGAACTTCGGACCTGGAACGGCGACGGAGGACAGATGTCTTCCGAGAGCACGGCCTCGGCGGCCGGCGCGATCGACAAAGTCGCGGTCGGCCGAGTATACGGCGACTACCTGGTGACCGCCGTGCGCACTGACAGCGGTTTGCTCAAGCTGATCGGCTGGCACCACGTTTGAGCAGCGCCTACCTCCATGACACACGGCGTGTCCGGCCGAGCAGGCTGAGCGGGACCGGCACTACGTGGCCATGCCGATGAAGCCCCTGGTGGAGACCGCCAATGTGGAGCGCGCCCGCGGCGCGGCCGTGGAACTCCTAGGCTTCTTCAGCGCCCGCCGCGAGCAATCCTTCCGCGACGCCGTGAAGATCCTCGTTCCGCTGGTGGACATGGTCACGGCGACCAAGCGGCGCGAGGCGCTACGGGACCGCGTCGGGAACCGCTCGTACATGATCCGGCTGCTGCGCACGGTGGTGACGGAACTGAACTAGACGCGCGCGCAGGCGGCGGGGGTGGTGTGGATCCCGTACGTCAACCCGCACGCGATCCGGCGGGGTGGGAGAACGATCGGCGGCACCACCCGGAGAAGGCGCGGTGGGACGCGCAGGGCCGGAAGGATCCCCGCAGCCTCCGCAACTGCTACCTCACCGAGGACGACGAGGAGATCGCCGCCGCCGTAACCCAGCCGGTCCGCAGGCTCGGCGTAACCGTCCAGGGGACCGGTGACGCGACCGCTAAGGCCACCTACGGCCGTGGCGGTCCCTCGAAATCCCTCAAACAAACATACACAAAAACATACACGCC
>DASQBH010000081.1:0-2220 GCA_035635315.1 Longimicrobium sp. | reverse complement strand
GGCCCGGGCAGAAGGAGGTTGGCCCGGACCGGTCATCCGCTGCTGCGGACCATCTGCAGGATCGTCTCCGCCACCGCGGCCGCGCCCTCGTTCAGGTCTACGGAGGCGGCGAACGCAACCGCGGCCTGCGCCGCGGCGTGGTCATCCCGGACGTCGTGCAGCAATTCCTCGACCTCGAGGCGGATCTGGGCCAGCCTCAACGGCGCGGCAACGTCCAGCGCGCGCCGCGCCGCGTGCTCCGCGCGCGCGTGCTCGCCCAGGGCGGCGGCCCCGCGCGCCAGGTTCAGCCACACCTGGGCGGCGCGGTCGGGCGAGGCCACGTCGCATTCCAGCAGCGTACGGCTTTCGGCCTGGGACGCCTCGTACACGCCGCGGCGCCCCGAGGCGGCGGCCGCGTGCGCAAGGTTGCCCAGCGCCAGCAGCCGGTCCTCGGGGCGCGCAAAGCGGGGAAGAACGGACTCGAACACGTCCGCCGCGCGGGCAAAGCAGCCGTTCTGGATCCAGAAGCAGCCCACGTCGTGCACCAGCGCCGGAAAGCGCGCGTGGCCCGGCCCGTACCTGCGAAACGCCGCCAGCGCGTACTCGTGCGCGCGGCGAAAGTCCAGCATCTCGCCGCTCAGCACGAACAGGTTGTGCAGCGCCACCCCCTGCAGCGGCCGGACGCGGCGGCGGATGCTGGTGCGGTAGCCGCGCAGGGTGACGCTGCGCGCGGCCGGCAGGTTGCCCAGCTGCTGGTACAGGGTGCCCAGGCTCAGGTAGGCCAAGGCGTACGTGTGCCAGTCGGCTCCCCGCGCCAGGCGGATGGACTTGCGCAGCCAGCTTTCGGCGCGCGCGTACTCGCCGCGGTCGCGGGCCAGGCGGCCCACGGAGTAGGCCAGGCGCGGATGCTCGGGCGCCAGGCACGCGGCCGCCTGAACGAAGGCGAGCTGGACGGCCGTAAAGCCGCGCCGCTCGCCCCATCGCGCAATGGCCCGGCAGGCGTGCACCAGCCGGGGGTGGTCCACGTCGCAGGGACACGCCACCAGCCGCTGGATGACCAGAAGCGGGGCCCACAGCTCCGGCTCGGCGCCCGCGCCGGCGATCTCCGCCTGCCGGGCGTCGGCCGCGGCGGCGGGAAAGAGGGCGGCGCGCTCGCCGGCTTCGGTGGCCGTCCACGCGCAGACGTCGCGCAGCGACTTCCACAGCACGGCGCCCAGGGCCCCGGGGTGCTCGCGCAGCAGCGCCGCGCCCTCGAAGGGCTCGCTCTCGGAAAGCAGGGGGGGTGCGGCCAGGTACGAAGGGCGCGAGCGCCGAGCGGGATTTCCGGCCGGAGGCGGCATCCGGAGGCTCCGGTGTGCGGGGGTCTGACGGGCCAGGACGGAACCGGCCCGCGTCTTTTGACGCCTAATATTGGCTGCCCCTGCGCCCGGTGCAACGAATGCGTCGCCGGACCGCACATTGCGGCGGGGCAGGTGCGCATCAACTGAACAGCAGAGTACCCCAACCGGCAAGGGTATAGGGACGAACGGCAAACAACGTTCAAACCGGTGACGCAACGTGCGCGGCATACTTACCCGCGACGGCGTCAATCGGGAGGAAAGCGAATCGCGAAGATCAGCAGCCGCCCGTCCAGCACGGCGCCCACCCGCTGGCCGCCGGGAATGTCGCCCACCGGGTGCAGCGTGGTCCCGGCGGGAAGCAGGTTCGAATCACCGTCCTCCAGGCCGCACGGGTCCTGGATCTGCCCGTTGCCGGTATGGATGACGCCGTTGCATGGGATGCGGCGAAGTACGCGCGCGTACTCGGGGCCCAGCACCGGCCCGCCCGGCGCGTCGGCCGCGCGGTCCTCCGCCAGCAGGTAGTACCAGGTCCCCAGCCGCACCGCGTGCACCGGCTGCGGCCCGCCGGTGTCGGTCACGCCGCAGCAGCAGGCGCCCAGGGCCAGCAGGGCGAGCAGGATGGGGATGCGCCTGAGCACGTGGATCCTCCGGTGAGCGGTCCGCTGCAGAGAACGCACGGGGGCGCTCCCGCTTGACAGGTAACCGCTGGCGATGGCCTGTCGATCCCCCACGATTTCTTCACTCCCTACCCGCCGTAGCGGCTCGTTGTGCCGCGGTGATCTCATCAGCCGATGCACTGCCGCGGTTCGCGGACCGCTCTGCGAAAAGTCCGACGCCATCCCATCCATATTCGCTGAGTATCCCTACCCGGAGAACCCCTCTCCATTTCGTCATACCCACA
>DASQBH010000080.1:0-2417 GCA_035635315.1 Longimicrobium sp. | reverse complement strand
AGACTGGCAATCCCGAAACCCGCTCGGTAGAGGGTCGCGTTCAGATAAGTATCTTTGAATCAATGGCTTACTGATGGCTGGCTGACAGGCAACGGGCGGACCGACTTGAGGGATACGGCCCTCGAACTGCGCCACGACAATGGCACGTGGTCCTGCAGGGCCGTAGTAATGTAATCAGTCTGCAGGCGCCAGACGGGAGAAGCGGCGGTTCGAGGCCGGGAAGTCAACGCCCATAGCGAATCCTCCCAGCATCGCCATCGCAATGGCCGACCACACGAGCCGCACGTCAGGCCTTACGAAGGTCGGGGTCGATGCGGCGGTCGGGATCGTCGTGCAGACGATGCCGGCGAGAAGGGAGCCGACGGCCATCCACTGGTAACTGTGAAGGCCGGCGAGGATTGGAGTCTGTGGCTCGGCTCGGAAGGACTCTTCCACGAATCGCGCAACGGCCGTGAGGATCAGATAGATTCCGACCATCAGCGAATCAGGCGTCCCCACCACGCGCAGACGCAGCAGCGCCACCCCAATCACGATGTTCCCCGCGATCGAATAGAGCGGTGTCGCATGGATGGGAACGCCGGCAAGGTCGGCAAGCTGGGTGACGCGCGAGCGGCGATGCTGATAGCGAATGCCCACACGAGGCGATGCGGGGCCGCCGTGACAGCATCCCTGAACGAGACAGCGCACCCGGCCCAAGATCTGAATCCACGGCGCGGCGATCGCGAACGCCGCCAGAAGCGGAGCGGTCGGCCACCCAACAGCCGCCGCGGTCAGCGCGCCGACAACACCGCCCAGAATCCCGCCGTACCAGCCGAACGGCCGAAGCAGCTTCGATGAGCCCTCCAGCGCCTGCGCCCAGAGGCCAGCGCCAACGAGGCCGCACAGCGCGATCCAGATGACCGCGCCAAGTCGGTCGGGTCCTGCCGCCGACCCTGCGACGAGCGACCCGACGCTAGCACCCGCGGCAGCCCAGACGCCGTGACTGATGATCCGTACTGGCCCCACGCGCCACTCCTTCCAGGAGTTCGCGATCAGCTCCGTCGCTGCGTGGACGGACGCCCACGTTCTCTCGTACTGGCGGATGGGCAGGAAGAGCGCAATCGCGGCTCCGACCTCGACGACCGTGTGCATGCTCGTCGTCACGGACGTGACCGTGATGATGGCCGCCCACAGCCATCCGATCCAGCCCCACCAGTTCCGTCCCGACGATCGCGCATTGCCGTGCCACGCCTCCGCCGCGATCAACGCCCACAAGACGTGAAACGCGGGGAACGCCGCGACGCCGTTCGAGTGCGCCTGCTCGAGGGCGAGGAGCCGGCCAAGCGCTGAAGTGGGTACGAACGGCCGGTTGGTTGCAACCACCGGAATCGTGAGCCACGCGATCGAGACCACGACAATTGCGATCAGGGCTTGTACCGCGAAGCGGCGGAGATCGCGCTGCGTTCGGATCAGCAGTGCCGTCACCGGGATGAAGAGATAGGCACTGACGTATCCGAGCTCGGTCCATTGCAGCACCGTCCATCCACTCTCGAACGGCAGCGTCGTCCCGAACGCGTCGGCCGGGCGGCCGAGCGCTTGCACGGCATAGAAGATGACGACCCATGGGATCAGCACCCAGAGAAAGACCGCGGCGCGATGCGTTGCACTGGCGGCGTTATCGTCATCTGGTGGAATGGAAAGCACGGGGGGCTGCAACGCATCTCGACCGAACCGCCGTCGCAGATCATGCCGTTCGTAGCCATACACGAGGGCGGCACAGGCCAGCGCCGTGACCGGCGTCACAATCCAGAGTCCGGCGGGAGAGCCGGACGCGATCGACACACCGGCGCAGGCGAGAACGAAGCCGATGTAAATCGGGTCACGAACCCATCGATAAATCCGGGTGTGCACGAGGTGCGGCGGAGGGAAGGCATTCATGGGTAGCCCGCCTCCGAGCACGATCAGGTCTCGGATGCCGGCGGCGATGAGCAGAACACCGAGCGTCGCCAGGGCTGCGCCAGCTTCCGGAACGTGAATGGCCGGGAGCCGCACGAGCGGGCTCGTGGCGCGCGCCCACAGCAGGAGTCCAGCCGGCAGGAAGACGACGAATAGTGCGCCGTACGCGAGGCGTGCGAGCCTCATCGGGTCACCACCTCGTGGAGCGCCCAGCCCTGATCGATGGCGTGATCCGCGATCACAAGCGAGCTTCGGCTGACCTGTTTGTGCTCGTGCAGGCCGGCGAGACTTCCGGCGATCCGCCGCGTCATCGCGGCCGGCAATCCTGTCAGTGACTCGAGCACGTTCCGATCGCGAACGTCTCGCGCGCTCGAAAGGCGCAGCCGCGCGCCGCCGTTCAGGCGTGACGGAGCGGCGTCGACGAGCGCCGCGGCTGGCTGCTCCTCCCCGTCCATCCAGATCCAAAGCCGATCGCCGCAACC
>DASQBH010000079.1:0-4813 GCA_035635315.1 Longimicrobium sp. | reverse complement strand
GGAGGCGACGGGCTGGCGTGGGGCTACCTGCACCAGCCAGCGCTCACCGCCGAGCGCTTCGTCCCGCACCCGTTCAGCCCCACGCCCGGAGCGCGGCTGTACCGCACGGGAGACCGGGCGGGGTGGCGGGCCGACGGCGTGCTCGACTTCCTCGGCCGGAACGACTCGCAGGTGAAGGTGCGCGGCTTCCGCATCGAGCCGGGAGAGATCGAGGCCGCGCTCAAGCAGCACCCCTCCGTCGCCGACGCCGTCGTCGTCGCGCTGGGGGAGGATCGCGACGCCCGCCTGGTCGCGTACCTCACCCCCCGCGAGGGAGCGGCCTTCCCGGCGGATGCCGAGCTGCGCGAGCGGCTGTCGCGCTCCATGCCGGACTACATGGTGCCCTCCGCCTTCGTGGCGCTGGATGCCATTCCGCTCACCCCCAGTGGCAAGGTGGACCGCCGCGCGCTGCCGCAGCCGGACGCCCCCACGGGCGGCGACGGCTACGTGGTGCCGCGCGACGTGACGGAGCTGGAGGTGGCGCGCATCTGGGCCGAATCGCTGGGCATCCCCCGCGTGGGCGCCGCGGACGACTTCTTCCGCCTGGGCGGGCACTCGCTGCTGGCGCTGCGGATGATGGCGCGCATCCGCGAGCGCTTTGGCCGCGACCTGCCGCTCTCCACCCTGTTCCGCCACCCCACGGTCGCCGCGTTCTCCGACGCCCTGCGCCGCGAAGGCGCCGACGCCGACGACGGCCGCCTGCTGGTGACGCTGAACGCCGGGGGCGCGCTGCCGCCGCTCTTCTTCTTCCCCCCCGCCGGCGGCACCGTGACCCACTACGCCGACCTGGCGCGGCACATGGGACCGGAGCAGCCGTTCCTTGCCCTGCACGCCCCCGGCCTCACGGGCGACGAGGAGCCGCTGGATTCCGTCGCGGCCATGGCTGCGCGCTTCGTGGAGGAGATCCGCGCCGCGCAGCCGCACGGCCCGTACTGGCTGGGCGGATGGTCCGCCGGCGGCACCGTCGCCTTCCAGGCCGCCCACCTGCTGCGCGCCGCGGGCGAAGCGGTGGCGCTGCTGGCCATCGTCGACTCGCCCGCTCCCGACGGCGTGCGGGAGCAGACGCCGCCGGACCGCGTGCGGCTGCTGCGCCTGTTCGCCCGCAGCATCGTCACCGAGGACGACGCGCTGCTGGACGCGCTGGAGGACGAGCTGCGCGCGCTGCCGGAAGAGGCGCGCCTGGCCGGGCTGTCGCGATGGATCGCGCGGCACGGCGGGCAGGTGATGGATGCGGAGCTGGAGCGCGTGGGCCGATCCGTCGCCGTGTTTGCCGCCACCGCCCGCGCCGTGTACGACTACCGCGACCCGCCGCCGCTGGACGTCCCCGTGGCGCTGTTCGTGGCCTCGGAGGGCAGGGCGGACGAGGGGATGGGGCCGGATGCGCTACCGGCCCGCTGGCGCCCCTTCGCCGCCGGCGAGCTCATCACGCACACCGTCCCCGGCGTGCACGTCCACCTCCCCCTCGATCCCGCTGCCGAGACCCTCGCCGCGCAACTCCGCGAGGTGATGGAGCGGCTTCGTGGTGGCTGAAATCGTGCGTCTCTGGTCAGCGTTATTGCCGCACGGTGGCTGGATTTATGGAGGGCTTGGCAAGGTATCCAAAGCCCGCTAAACTAGACGCACGATTCACGAACCCTGGAGGTCCGGATGGCAAAGTGGCGCACGGTTCAGCCCCCGCATCAGAGCGAAAAGTTCACGCTCGAGGAAGCAATCGAGGCCTGGCGCAAGGTCGAGGCAGAAATGGCCGAGGAGCGGGCGGAGAAATCGCGCGCTCGCGCAAGATCCCGTTCGCGCGCCGCTGCCAAGGCTCCCGCTGACACCCGGCCACGGGTGGCGGCCTGAGGCGATGCATCCTCCAACCCGCAGGTGTGGTGAAGGTGAGAAGCTACGACAACAGCGTCTTCATCAACTGTCCGTTCGATTCCACGTACCGGCCTCTCTTCGAGGCCGTTGCTTTTGCCGTCTACGACTGCGGCTTCTATCCCCGGACGGCGCTGGAGGTGGAGGACAGCAGCGAGGTGCGGATGGACAAGATCGTCCGCCTCATCGCCGAGTGCCGGCTGGCGGTCCACGACGTCTCGCGCACGCAGCTCGATCGGGACTCGCGCCTTCCGCGGTTCAACATGCCGCTGGAGCTGGGGATCTTCATCGGGGCCAAGGAGTTTGGTGAGGGGGAGCAGCGGCGGAAAGCGGCCGTCGTGCTCGATACGGAGCGCTACCGGTACCAGCGGTACATCTCCGACATTGCCGGTAGCGACATCCGGGCTCACGGGCGCGCGCCCGGCAGGGCGATCCACCAGGTGCGCAGCTTTCTTTCCACCCACTGCGCGGATCGGTCCATCCTCCCTGGTGGTGAGATGATCGCGGCCCGGTATGCCGCGTTCCGTCGCGGTCTTGCGCGTGCTTGCGAAAAGCTTCACCTGCGGTTGGATGAGCTGACGTTCCGTGACCTCACCACCCTGATGGTCGCGTGGCTGGATCAGCACCCGCTGGCCCAGGCGGCATAGGCGCTCGAGGACGGATCGAATCGCCGCGCCTGCGGGTACCTTCGCGCGTTCGCCGCCGCGCGCCCTCTCCGACTCTCCCTGCGCGCGCCCGCAGTCCTCCCTGCATCCCCGGTCCGACCATGCGACGCATCGTCTTTATCGCGGCCGTGCTCTCCACCACCTTCATCGCCCGGACGGCTGTTGCGCAGCACGCCCACGGCGGGTTCATCGTGGCGGGGCGGGGGGCCGGCGCAACCGAGCTGGTGGATGCGGATTGGGGCGTGGACATGGGGTACACCATCGAGGTGGGCGACCGCCACGGGCCGTACCTGGGTGGCCGGTACACCTTTGGCTTGCACCAGCTGCGTGCGGACCAGCAGGGCTTTCGCGATCGCTACGCCAACGGCACGGGCACGGTAGAGGGCGGCAGCGGCACGCTGTACGACACCGGCGGCGACATCGAGATCGGCTACGGCGCCGGGGTGCTGCGCGTCTACGGCTTTACCGGCATCTACTACCTGCAGCAGTTCCAGAAGCCCGCGACCATCCAGTCCGGCGGCGAAGAGGTGGAGGTCATCACCCGCCGCCGCGAAACCATCACCAACGGCCGCGGCCTGGGCGTGCAGCTGCGCCTTACCGAAACCGGCGCCCTGGTGGCCGAGCGCTACCGCAGCGGCGGTGAAGACGGCGTGATGCGCATCTCCGGCACCCGCTTCGGCCTGCGCTGGACGCTGTAGGCGGCCTTCATCCTGCCGATCTCCAGGCGGAGACGACCGGCGCGGGCCCCTTTGCCGCGCCGGTCCTTGCCCGTGGCTCCCGAAACCGGCATTCTCCGCCGCCGCGCATAGCAGGCGGTAACGTCCTCGCCCCGTCCACGTGGTTGCGTCGACGATGCGCGGGTACTTTGCGCGTCGGCTCGGCCTCCACTTCCTTCCGCGGCGTCAGAGATCCCACCCGGACTTCCATTCCATTGATGCGACCGATGTTGCTCCTTTCGGCCGTGCTCTCGTTGGCGCTCGTTTCCGCCGACGCGGCCGCACAGCAGGCCCACAGCGTTTACCTGCTGGCCGGCAGGGGCGGCGGCGAATCCGGGCTGATGGAGCCGGACTACGCCGTCGACGCAGGCTACACCCGGGAGTTCGGCGATGCGTACGGGCCCTACGTGGGCGCGCGATACACCCTCGGCATGCACAGGCTGCGGGCCAACGAGCAGGCGCTGCTCGACCGCTACGCCGACGGCACCGGCACCGTGAAGGGCGGCGAAGGCACGCTGTACGACACCGGCGCGGACGTGGAGGTGGGATACGGCATCGGCGGCGTGCGCGTCTACGGGTTCACCGGCATCCACTACTACCGGCAGTCGCACGAGCCCGTGACCCTGCAGTCCGGCGGCCGCGAGGTGAGGGTCGTCACCGGCCACAGCGACGCCTTTGCCAACTCGCGGGGCCTGGGCGTGCAGCTGCGGTGGAACGAGAGCGCTTCCGTGGTGGCCGAGTGGTACCACGGCGGCGGTGCGGACGATGTCATGCGCATCGACGGCCCGCGCTTTGGCGCGCGCTGGACGTTCTAGAGGGTCGTTGCGCCTGCGGTTAGAGTGTATTGCGTAAGGGTATTTTAAGACATATCCTGAGAAGGAACTCTTCATCGCTCATCCGGGCCGCTTTCGGAACTTCTAGCTTGGAGCAGGAAGGATCATCGCCCTATGAAAAAGCTGACCTTGAGCCTGGACGCGCTACGCGTCGAATCGTTTGAGATTATCCCCGTCCGGACGCGGCGTGACCGCTCATCGGAGCACCAGGGCCGTGGTACGGTCCAGGGATATTACGAGGGCGAGACCGACGAGCCTATCAAGAATCCGGAGATTCAAACTTTTGGCTATCCGTGCATGACACCATTTTCGTGTGGAGGGACATGTGACATGACATGTGGCTGGGGTACTTGCCAATACACTTGTGCTGGCACGTGTAACGACTCGTGTTATGGCACATGCCAGGATACCTGTGGTAACACGTGTACTTGTGACCCCTGGAACTGTTAGGGACTGATCCTACCATAATTTCTACCAGGATTATGTACCCAACGAAATCCGTGTAGGCCCAGCGTGCGATCCCGGCGCTCCGCCGGACATTGTTCTTTCGAACTCTGGGCGTGCGATATTCTCTTCACCGAAAGGGGCTTATCCTGGGGCGGAAGTGATTTCTGGCAGAATCCCACCTGCGCCAGGCAAGGTAAGCCCTCCCGCTTTCTTTTCCCCTCCAGCAGCGCCCTTACTTCCGCCTCTTTCGACC
>DASQBH010000078.1:0-2245 GCA_035635315.1 Longimicrobium sp. | reverse complement strand
CTCCGCCCACACGGAAACGATGCCGGGCGTGGGATCCCACCCCCACAGCCATTCGTCCTCGCGCGAAGCCGGCGCGCCCTCCTGCGTGATCGTCATCCATCCAAGTTCTGCGCGCCGCCGGACGCGCGCAATCGCCGGGATCGGCCGCGCGGCAAGCGTGTTGACGCTGCACCCGCGCCGCGCTACGCTCCCGCTGTCCCAGGCCGCGGAGCCGGATCGTTCTTCCGCATGCCGATCCGCCGCCCGGGGCGCGTGGCGAGGAACTTCTTGCCTGTGCCCAGGGTTACTGCTGTCCCGCCGGGCCGTGCACACCGCACCGCATCACCCTGACCATGGGGACCCGTATGCGAAGCCATCGCCGCCTCCCTTCCCTCCTCCTCGTCGCGTCGCTGGCGGTCCTGAGCGGCTGCGTCCATCGCATCCCTCCCCCTCCGCCGCCCCCACCTCCACCGCCGCCTCCGATGATCGCGCCTGCCCCGCCGATGCCGGGCGTGGTGGCCAGGGCCGAGGCCGACGCCGTCCGCCCGGCGCGGGGTGACACGGCGGGGTTCAACACGGAGGAGTACCGGCTGATCGAGGAGAACCCGTTCCGCGACGTGGCCGCGAACCCGCTCTCCACCTTCGCCATCGACGTCGACGCCGCCTCGTACAGCAACGTGCGCCGCTTTCTGACGGGCGGCCGGCTGCCGCCGCGCGACGCCGTGCGCATCGAGGAGCTGATCAACTACTTCGAGTACGACTACCCGGATCCCACCGGCGAGCACCCGTTCTCCATCAACACCGAGGTCTCGGCGGCGCCGTGGAACCCGCAGCACCGGCTGGTGCACGTGGGGCTGCAGGGCCGGCGGATGGAGCAGCGCGAGATGCCGGCCGGCAACCTGGTGTTCCTCATCGACGTCTCGGGGTCGATGGACGAGCCCAACAAGCTGCCACTGGTCAAGGAGAGCCTGCGCCTGCTGGTGAACCAGCTGCGCCCGCAGGACCGCGTGGCGATCGTCGTCTACGCGGGCGCGGCGGGGCTGGTGCTGCCCAGCACGCCGGGAAACCAGCGCGGGCGCATCATGGAGGCGATCGACAACCTGTCGGCGGGCGGCAGCACGGCCGGCGGCCAGGGGATCGTGCTGGCGTACGAGACGGCGCGCCGGTCGTTCATCGAGGGAGGCAACAACCGGGTGATCCTGGCCACGGACGGCGACTTCAACGTGGGCGTGAGCAGCGAGTCCGGTCTGGTGCAGCTGATCGAGCAGAAGCGCGAGACGGGGATCTTCCTGACCGTGCTGGGCTTTGGCACCGGCAACTACAGCGATGCGCGGATGGAGCGGCTGGCCGACCACGGCAACGGCAACTACGCGTACGTGGACGGCGAGGCCGAGGCGCGCAAGGTGCTGGTGCGGGAGATGGGCGGCACCCTGGTGACCATCGCCAAGGACGTGAAGGTGCAGGTGGAGTTCAACCCCGCGAAGGTGCGCGCGTACCGCCTGATCGGCTACGAGAACCGGGTGATGGCGGCCGAAGCGTTCAACGACGACCGCAAGGACGGCGGCGAGCTGGGCGCCGGCCACTCCGTCACCGCGCTGTACGAGATCGTCCCCGTGGGCGTAAACACGCCGGTGCCGGGGACGGACCCGCTGCGCTACCAGCAGGTGCAGCCCCGCCCCGGCGCCGCGGCCTCGGAGGAGCTGCTGACCGTCAAGCTGCGCTACAAGGCGCCGGAGGGCGAGTCCAGCTGGCTGATCGAGCAGCCGGTGCGCGACCGGGGGCTGGAGCTGGCGCGCACCAGCGACGACTTCCGCTTTGCCGCGGCCGTGGCGCAGTGGGGGATGCTGCTGCGCGACTCGCAGTTCAAGGGAAGCTCCACCTGGTCCGGCGCGGCCGAGCTGGCCGGCGGCTCGCTGGGCCACGACGAGCACGGCTACCGCGCCGAGTTCGTGCGCCTGCTCGACGCCAGCCGCGCCCTGGCAAGCCGGGAGCGTCCGGCCACAGGCACCACCACGGGCCAGGAGCACTGACGAGGAGTCTCGTCTCGTAACAACGAGGAGGGGAGAGCGGCCATCGCTCTCCCCTCCTTCGTTTCAGCCGCTTCGACTAGCCGCCGCGCTCACGTCAGGCCTTGAAAAGAATAGGCCTCACACAGAGTTAGCAGAGTTAGCAGAGTTTTCTCGTGCCGCCCACATGCTCCCTGCTCCGTTCTCTTTCGGGGGATGCGGTTTCGAGACGGAGGCTGATTGCACCACCGAGCTTGTAC
>DASQBH010000077.1:0-8935 GCA_035635315.1 Longimicrobium sp. | reverse complement strand
GCCGTCGCCGCGCCGGGGATCAACGCCTCGCCCGTGGGGCAGGTGGTGGAGGCGACGGTGATCGCGCTGGTCCCCGTGAGCTTTGCCGTCGCCATCCTGGGCCACCGGCTGTTCCAGGTGGGCGTCCTGGTGCGCCGCGGCCTGGTGTTCGGCATGACCACGGGCGTGCTGGCGGCGTCGGGCTTTCTTACCGCCGTGGCGCTGGACGGGATCGCGCGCGACCTGCTGGGGCTGTCGCTGACCACCTGGGGCGCGGCGGCGCTCTTCCTGGTCGGCGGCGCGCTCTTTCAGCCGCTGGCGCGGGTGATCGCGGGGACGGTGGACCGCCGCTTCTTTCTCGAGCGGGTGGCGCTGCGCGAGCTGCAGCGCACCATCATCCCCGAGCTGGCGGGATACACGGAGCTGGACGCGGCCGCCGCGCACCTCACCCGCCGCCTGCGCGAGTCGCTGGAGCTGGAGACGGCCACGCTGCTGATGGCGGACGCCCACGGCGAGTGGTTTCGCCCGCTGGGGTGGGCCGGCGACTTCGGTGATGCCGATCCGCGGCAGGTGGCCGTCAGCGCGCCGCAGGTCGCGCGGGTGAACGGGGGGATGATGCTCGCCGCGCCGCTGGCGGACGAGGCGGGGGACGCCGGCCCGCCCCCCGCGCTGGCGCCGCTGCGGGCGGCGTACGCGGTGCCGATCCGCCTCTCCCTTTCCGACCGGCTGACGGGTGTGCTGCTGCTGGGCCGCTCCGTGCACCGCCGCGCGCTGGAGCGGGACGCGCTGGAGATGCTGGACGCCGTGGCGCTGCAGGCGTCCGCGATGCTGGAGAACGCGCGATTGTTCGCGCTGGCCACCCGCGACCCGCTTACCGGGCTGCTGCGCCGGCACGCGGCCATGGACCGGCTGGCGGAAGAGGTGGAGCGCTGCCGCCGCACCTTTCACCCCTTCGCCGTGGCGCTGGCGGACCTGGACCACTTCAAGAACGTCAACGACACCCGCGGCCACGCGGCCGGCGACGCCGCGCTGCGCTCCGTGGCGGAAGTCTTCGCCTCCTACTCGCGCAGGACGGACCTGGTGGCGCGCTACGGCGGCGAGGAGTTCCTCTTCCTCCTCCCCGACACGCCGCCGGCGGGCGCGCGGGTGCACGCGGAGGCGGTGCGCGCGCAGGTGGAGCGCACCCCCATCCGCGCGGGCAGTGTTGAGGACGCGCCCGTGCGGATCACCGTCAGCATCGGCGTTTACGCGGTGGATCGACCGGAGCTGCTGGCGGATCCGGACGAGCTGGTGCGCCGCGCGGACGAGGCGCTGTACCGCGCCAAGCGCGCCGGCCGCAACCGCGTGGAGGCCGCCAGCCCCCCGCCCGCGGACGAAAGAGATCCGCTGCGCGCGCGGGCCACGGATACATCGCAGCCGCTGGACCCCGTCCACTCCGCCGACCGGGCGTGAGGCCGCCGTCCTCATCGTGCCGCCCAGTGGGAGGGGTGATCGAGAAGGCCGCTTGCGGTGACGCGGCGGATGCGGCACTTTCGCAGCAGCACTTCCATCCCCCTCCCGCACCCTGATGCGCCTTCCGCTCTTTCCCATCCCCGCAGTGCTTTTTCCGGGCGCGCCGATGCCGCTGCACATCTTCGAGCCGCGGTACCGGCAGATGGTGGCGCACTGCGTGGAGGGAAACGAGCAGTTCGGCCTCATCTACCACGACCCCGACCGCCACGGCCCGTTCAGCACCGAGAACGGCGGGGTGGGGTGCGTGGCCCGCATCCTCAAGTACCAGCCGCTGCCGGACGGCCGCTCGCTGATCCTGTGCCGCGGGCTGGACCGCTTTCGCATCGAGGACGGCATCGAGAGCGGCGCGGCGTACTGGGAGGCGCTGGCGGAACCGTACGACGACGAGAAGGAAGACAAGCGCGGGCTGGTGCCGCGCCGCCGCCGCTCCATCGACCTGTTCTACCGGGTGCTGGACGAGGTGGTGCGCTACAAGCAGCCGTTTCCCGAGATCGACCCGTACGCCGAGACGGGGTTCCAGATCGCGCAGGCCATCCGCATCGACCCCGGGTGGCAGCAGGAGCTGCTGGAGACCCGCAGGGAGCGCGAGCGCCTGTCGCTGCTGGACGACCTGCTGCGCGCCGTGCTGGATTCCGGCAGCGTGGGCGAGCCGGGGCAGGGCCCGTTCGGAAGCTGACGGTGCTTTCTGTCGATTGAAAGAAGCGGATCGGCTTCCTGAGGGAGCGCCACGCGGAAGCTGAATCCACACAACCGCCTGCGCGCGACCGAAGGACCTTCTTTCGGACGCGGCGGGGGCTGGATGTGGGGAGTGGAGCCAGCCCCCCGGTTCCGCCGGCGGGGTCCTTCGGTCGGCGCGCTGATTGCCGGGTGGGGGAGAGTGCGGAGCGGCGCCTCCCTCAGGAAGTCCACGACGTGGTGTGGGGCTCGATCAGGACCCGCCCGCGTCCGCGGGTGTAAGGTGTGGCCCCGCAGGTGGATGACCGCTGGGCCAAGGATGCGGATGATGGACGCGCGTGGATGGACCCGGAGGGCGTTCGTGGGGCGCGCGGCGGCAGGTGCCGCGGCGCTGCTGCTGCCGTTCCCCCTTTCGGCGGATGGATTCGAAGCGCCGCGCGAGGACGATCGCGAGCGGCTGGCCGCGTGGCTGCGCACCCTGCGCGCGGACGGGCTGGCGAGCGCGGCGGCGCCGCTGGGGCAGGCCGTGGCGCGCGTGGGCGAACTCTCGCTGGGCGCGCCGTACGCGGCCGCCACGCTGGAGCACTACCTGGCGGACGGCGGGTCGCCCGAGGCCGAGCCGCTGACGCTGCACCTGGACCGCTTCGACTGCGTGTCGCTGGTGGAGTCGGCGCTGGCGGTGGCGCGGACGGCGGCGGCGCCGGACGTGGGCTGGGAGCGCTTCGGCCGCGAGGTGGAGCGGATGCGCTACCGCGGCGGCGTGCGGCGCGGGTACGCCACCCGGCTGCACTACTTCAGCGAGTGGATCGCCGACGGCGCGCGCCGCGGGCTGCTGCGCGACCTGGGGCCGGAGCTGGGCGCGGTGCGCGACGAGCGGCCGCTGCGCTTCATGTCCGAGCACCGCGCCAGCTACCCCGCGCTGGCCGACGACGCCACCTTCGCCGCCATCCAGCGGATGGAGCGCGCTCTGGACTGCTGCCCGCGCAACCTGATCGCGAAGGACCGCATCCCCGAGATCACGGAGCGGCTGGAGACCGGCGACGTGCTGGCCTTTGCCACCAGCATCGCGGGGCTGGACGTGACGCACACCGGCTTTGCGTACCGCGACCGCGCGGGGGTCATGCGGGTGCTGCACGCGCCGCTCTCCGGCGGCGTCGTTCAGGTGAGCCCCGGCACCGTGGCCGACTACGTGAACGGCCTGCGCAGCGCCACCGGCATCCTGGCCGCCCGCCCCCTGCGCGGCTGACGCGGCGACGCCCATCCGTCTCGCGCGGAGGAGGTGGAGGGGCGAGAAGAGGACGCGGATGACACATCGTCATCCGCGTCCTCGTCTTTCAGGCTCATCGAGGATCTGGCTGCACGCCCGCGTATCGCCGGAACCGGGAAACTCACCATGCGCAACACCGTGTCCCGCACGTCGGCCGTGGCGGGGCGCACCAGGCTTCCCTGAAGACGTCGGGAACGGCAGGCGGATGGAAGCGCGGCAGGGGGCCATCCGCATTTTTTCAGATGCCCCATCGTCTCCGTAGCGCCCCGCAACCTGCCATCCGGCTTCACCTGATGCGCGATCCCGTGAACCGTCCCCTCGCACCACCGCAGCGGAAACCCGCCGGCCCTCTCGCGCTCCGAGACTTTGCAAGATCGCGCATCAGGTGTTCGTGGAGGCCGGGTCCGGTGCGCTTCGGGCAGTCATCGGCGCCGGCTGATGATGGGATGAGGATGGGGGGGGCCGCTCAAAAAAACGCGGATGGCTCCTCACTGCGTCCGCGCCATCCGCCCGACCCCACGTTCCACGCCGGATGTCCAACCCGAAACGGGGAAGCACTCCCGCTGGCTTCGGGAATGCCGCCGAACGACGGCTGAACGGCGTCGGCCACGATCACCCGGCTCGCCTGCAACCCGATCGACGAAGAGCCTCTTCTTGTCCGCCCCCTTCCCGTGATCTTCCCGAGAGCGTGATCCCCAATCCGCGAACAGGGTCATCATTCCCCTGACTGCAGGTTCTCATGCCCGTTTCTGGAACCGGTATGACGCCGAAACAGGACACCTGCGCCGCCGGCCGAATCCCATCCCGCCACGAAGTGCTCCGCGCGCCTGTCGCTGACGGAATATACTGAATTTTCGGGAAACAAACTCTTGCGCGCTCTCCGCGCGAATGCTATTGAAACGGCATCGCAACGGCACATCGAAATACGCGTCACGGCCGACCCGATCTTCCTGTCCGGCGGTTCCAGAGCCACCCCCCCGGAATCCAACCTGTTCCGGGGCCGGCGCGTACACTTCACACTCTCCCCGGAGGACCCCTTGATGCGCCCATCCCGTCTGCGCCGGTGGCTCGGCGCGACCCTTCTGCTGCTGTGCGGAGCGCTGCCGTCGCGCGCCGCCGCGCAGGAAACGTACACCATCCGCGGCACGGTGGTCTCGGCCGCCGACCAGACGCCGCTGGCGGCTGCGCGGGTGGCCATCCGCGGCACGACGATCAGCACGGTGACGGACGCCAGCGGCGTCTACACCCTGCAGGCCCGCGTCTCCCCCGGCAGCTACACCCTGGTGGCGGCCCTGCTGGGCCGCCAGTCGGGGAGCGCCGAGGTGCGGCTGGGCACGGACGCCGTGGTGCAGGCGCCGGTCATTCGCCTGGCCGAGGGCGCGGTCCTGCTGGACGAGATGATCGTCACCGGCACGGCGGCGCCCACCTCGCGGCGCGCGCTGGGCAACAGCGTGGCCACCGTGGACGCCCAGGACATCTCCCAGTCGCAGGCGCTCACCCTCGACCAGGCGCTGCAGGGCAAGGTGGCCGGCGCGGTGATCACCAGCAACACCGGCACCCCGGGCGGCGGCGTGTCCATCCGCCTGCGCGGCACCAGCTCCATCACGGGCGGGGCCGAGCCGCTGTACATCGTGGATGGCGTGATCATCGACAACAACGCCGACGAGCAGATCAACGTGGGCTACCGCTCCAACCCGGTGAACCGCCTGGCGGACCTGGACCCGGCGGACATCGAGCGCATCGAGATCCTCAAGGGCGCGGCTGCGGCGGCGCTGTACGGCTCGCGCGCCAACAACGGCGTGGTGCAGATCTTCACCAAGCGCGGGCAGGCGGGCCGTCCGCAGTTCTCGGTCAGCAGCCGCCTGGGCCGCAGCGACCTGGAGCGCCGCATCGACTTCGCGCTCACCCCGCGCAACCCCGACGGCAGCGCGGCGGTGCGCTACGACCACCAGGACCTGCTGTTTCGCGAGGGCCTTTCGCGCGACCTGCACGTGAACGTGTCGGGCGGCGTGCAGGCCACGCGCTACTTCCTGTCGGCCAACTACGTCGAGCAGGAAGGGATCATGCTGGGGTCGGCGCACGACAAGGTGAACCTGCGCCTGAACCTGGACCAGGAGTTCGGCGACCGGTTCAGCGTGGGGGCGGGCGTGAACTACGTGCGCAGCAACACCGACCTCATCATCAGCGGCGAGCAGGGCGAGGGCGGGCTGCTGACGGCGATCGTGTTCACCCCCACCACGGTGGACCTGTCGGCCGTCAACCCCGAGACGGGCGACTACCTGAACAACGCCGGCCCCTTCGTGAACCCGCTCACGGTGGTGGAGAACTGGGACCTGGCCCAGGTGGTGGACCGCTTCGTGGGGTCGTTCCAGGCGCGGGCCAACCCGTTCACCGACCTGACCCTGGAGTACCGGCTGGGCTACGACTCGTACCGGATGGAGACGCAGCAGTTCATCCCCCGCACCCTGGGCGTGGCGCCGGACGCGCGGGCCGTCTCCGCCAACCGCGGCAACCGGCTCATCAACAACGACCTGGTGGGCAACTTTCTGTGGCGTCCCGCAAGCGACCTGCAGATGACCAGCTCGCTGGGGGTGAACCACACCTACCAGCGGGTGGACCAGCTGAACGCCAGCGCGCGCGACATCATCCCGGGGACGCGGCTGGTGCGCGGGGCGGTGCAGTTCGCCTCGGAGTCGCAGACGGAGGTGGCCACGCTGGGCTTCTTTGGCCAGCAGCAGGCGGCGTGGCGTGAGCGCCTGTTCCTTACCGGCGCCATGCGGTGGGACGCCTCGTCCACCTTTGGCGACGACGAGCGCTGGCAGTTCTACCCCAAGGCCAGCGTGAGCTACGTGCTCTCGGAAGAGCCGTTCTTCCGCAACTCCGGCGTCGGCGGCGCGGTGAACGAGCTGCGCTTTCGCGCGGCGCTGGGTTACGCGGGCAACCAGCCGCCGCTGAACTCGGCGTACGCGCGCGAGAGCCGCTACG
Organism: Longimicrobium sp.; assembly: GCA_035635315.1. Lineage (GTDB taxonomy): Bacteria > Gemmatimonadota > Gemmatimonadetes > Longimicrobiales > Longimicrobiaceae > Longimicrobium. Next base: position 2,517 of record DASQBH010000077.1, on the reverse strand, counting down.
GCTCCACCATCAACATCGACCGGCTGGGGCTCGTTCCCCTGGCGGCGGCGGGGAACGCCAACCTGGCGCCGGAGCGCCAGCGCGAGGTGGAGCTGGGCGCGGACCTGGCCCTGTGGGAAGACCGCATCGGCCTGAGCGCCACCTGGTACGAGAAGTACACCCGCGACCTGCTTCTCCCCCGCCCGTTCGCGCCCAGCGCCGGCGTGGCCACGGTGCTGGACAACGTGGGCGAGATGAGCAACCGCGGCCTGGAGCTGCAGCTGGAGACGGTGAACCTGCAGGGCGAGCGCTTCGGATGGTCGTCCACCATCATCTACTCGCGCAACCGCAACAAGGTAGAAAAGCTCAACATCCCCGCGTACTTCGTGGGCTACGGCAACCGGGTGGAGGAAGGGCAGCCGCTGGGGGTGCTGTACCTCAACGCCTATATGCGTGACGAGCAGGGCAACATCGTCTCCGATTCCATCGGTCCGCGCCTGGCGCCGGCGCCCAACTCGCGCGCCATCGTGGGCAACCCGTGGCCCGACTACGCGGCCTCGTTCCGCAACGAGTTCCGCCTGGGCGGTGCCCTGACCGTGTCGTTCCTGCTGGACGGCCAGTTCGGGCACGAGCTGTGGAACCAGACGCGCCGCATTATGGACGTGTCCAGCGCGGGGCCGCTGTACGACGCGCTGCTGCGCGGCGAGATCACGCAGGCGCAGCGGGCGCGGCTGCAGAGCATCTGGGAGTACTACGTGGAGGACGCCAGCTTCATCAAGCTGCGCGACGCCACGGTGCGCTGGACGGTGCCGTCGCGCCTGACGAACCGCTTCAGCGCGCGGAGCGTGCAGCTGGAGCTGCAGGGGCGCAACCTGCACACCTGGACCGACTACACCGGCTACGACCCCGAGATCAACATGTTCGGCCTGAACACGGTTGAGCGGGGCGTCGACTTCGCCGTCTACCCCAACGCGCGCGAGGTTTCGCTCGGCGTGCGCATGAACTTCTGAGGGCGCCCATGACGACGACAGGAGCAATCATGACGAAGAGCCGCGGAGCCCGCGTCCTGGCGGCGCTGGCGCTGCTGGCGCTGGGCGCGTGCGAGCTGGACTTCACCGATCCCAACCAGCCCACCGAAGAAGAGGTGATCAACACCCCGCGCACGCTGGGGCAGGTGGCGGTGGGGCTGCAGGCGCAGTACGCCGACCAGCTGGTGGACCCGGTGTACGTGACCGGCCTGGTGACCAACGAGATCGGGGCCACCCCCACCGCCTTCGAGTCGTACCGCAAGGCCGACGCGGGCGACGCCATCACCGGCGACGACGGCCCGTCGCTGGACCCGTGGTCCGGGCAGTACGACGTGATCCGCACGGCCAACGTGCTGATCGAGAACGCCCCGGACGTGGGCTTCGGCCCGGGCACCACCAGCGGCATCCTGGCGCTGGCCAAGCTGTACAAGGCCATGGCGCTCGGGAACCTGTACCAGATCTACGAGAGCTTTCCCCTGGTGGTCTCGCCCACCACCAGCGACGCGCCGTTCGCCACGCGCGCCGAGGCGATGACGGAGATCCTTCGCCTGCTGGAAGAGGCGCGGCAGCACATTGCCACCACGCCTCCGTCCACGGAGTTCAACACCACGATCCTGGCCCCGGGCTTCAACCTGGCGGCCACCATCGACGCCATGCTGGCGCGGTACAACCTGATCGCGGGGAACCTGGACGCGGCGGCGGCGGCGGCGGGGCGGGTGCCGCTGAACGTGCTGTCGGAGTTCCGCTTTGCCGCGGCGGACGTGAATCCGCTGTGGAACCTGTGGTACAACTCGGGCAACGCGTTCCAGATGCGCGCCAAGCAGACGTTCCGCCAGCAGGCCGAGGCGGGCGACCAGCGCGTGGCGTACTGGGTGGCGGCCGACACCGTCCCGGGCGTCACCGGGCGGATGGACCAGATCGCCCGCTACAACACCTCGCCGCGCACCTACCCGGTGTACCTGCCGGACGAGATGCGGCTGATCATGGCCGAGGTGCACGCGCGGGCGGGACGCCTTGCGGAGGCGCTGGCGCTGGTGAACGCCGTGCGCACGCCGTGCACGTCGGCGCTGGCGGAGCCGGTGGCCTGCCTGCCGGCGCTCACCCTGGCGCAGGTGCCCACGCAGGCGGCCATGCTGACGGAGATCCTGCGGCAGCGCCGGTACGAGCTGTTCCTGCAGGGCGTGCGCTGGTCCGACCTGCGCCGCTTCGGGCAGACGGTGAAGTACCAGTTCATGCCGGTGCCCACCATCGAGTGCGACCGCAACCAGAGCGCCCCCTGCTGACGCGCTGACGGCGACGCATCGAAAGAGAAGCGCGGAGAGCCTGCTCTCCGCGCTTCTTTTCTTCGTATCCTCCCCGGCTCCGGTGATGCGTCTACCGGCTCCGGCCCGCGCGCTCAGCACATGGCGCGGGTCATACCGAATCCTGAAAAAGAATGGGCCTCATACCGGATCCTGAAAAAGAATTGGCATACGGAGCAACGGAGCAACGGAGAGGGAGCATGATCTCC
>DASQBH010000076.1:0-2378 GCA_035635315.1 Longimicrobium sp. | reverse complement strand
GGCGAAGGACGTGCGGCGCGGCCTGTGAAGTGAAGGGCCGGCCCGCCGGCCTGTAGCCATGAAGGAACGCCCGTTGCGCGGACTCATCTTCGATCCCTTCGCGGGGATCAGCGGCGACATGACGATCGCCGCGCTGCTGGACCTGGGGCTGCCGCTGGAGTGGCTGCAGTCGTTCGTCGCGGGGCTGAACCTGGGCGACATCCGCGTGGACGCGGAGCGCGTGAACCGCAAGGGGATCGCCGCCACCCGGCTGGTGCTGGAGCTGCCGCACGAGCACGCGCACCGGCACCTGCACCACGTCGTGAAGATCATCGAGGGCACCGGAGTGGCGCCGGAGGTGCGGGACCGCGCGATCCATGCGTTCACGCTACTTGCGGAATCCGAGGCGGCGGTGCACGGTACGACCGTCGAAAAGGTGCACTTTCACGAGGTGGGGGCGCTGGACGCCATCGTGGACGTGCTGAGCGCGGTCGCCGGGTGCCACGAGCTGGGGGCGACGTCGTTTTACACGCGGCCGGTGGCGCTGGGGCGCGGATGGGTGGACATGGCGCACGGGCACTTTCCCGTTCCGCCGCCCGCCGTGCTCAAGCTGCTGCAGGGGATCCCGGTCACCGACCCGGAGTTCGAGGGCGAGTGCACCACCCCCACGGGCGCGGCGCTGGTCCAGGCGCTCACCGGGGGGGCGCCGCCGCCCGCCACGTACACGCCCGTGGCCAGCGGCTTTGGCGCGGGGACGCGCGACCCGCAGGACCGGCCCAACGTGCTTCGCCTGGTGCTCATCGAGCCGCAGGGCGGGGCCGACGAAGGGATCGTCGTGGTGCAGTGCGACGTGGACGACCTTACGCCGGAGTACGTGCCCACGCTGCTGCAGGCGGTGCTGGACGCCGGCGCGGCCGACTGCAGCGCGCAGCCGCTGGTGATGAAGAAGGGGCGCCCCGGCGTGCGCATCGAGGCGCTGGCCAGCCCCGAAAAGCTGGAGGCGGTGAGCGCGGCCCTGTTCCGAGGCGGATCGACGATCGGGCTGCGCTTCTGGCCGGCGGGGCGGCGGGTGCTGCCGCGGCGGATGGAGACGGTGACGTGGCGGGGCGAGGAGATCCGCGTAAAGCGCAGCGCCCTTCCCGGCGGGGGCGAGCGGGCCAAGCCGGAGTTCGACGACGTGGCGCGCGTGGCGGCAAAGCTGGGGATGACGCCGCTGGAGGCGTACCGCGCCCTGCTGGCGGACGGCGTGGCGCGCGAGCAGGCGTAGTGCGGTGTGTTCGGCCGCTTCCCGGCCGCGGGGAGCGTGACCCTTTTTCAACCTGACGGAGGACGCAGATGAAGATCGATCGTGGCCTGCTTGGCACGCTGGCCCTTGCGGCCCTGGGCGCCGCCTGTGCCAGCGCGGGCGGCGGCGGGGGCGGCGGGGCCGCGGGGCCGCGCATTACCGTTCCCGTTCCCAGCGTCACCTGCTCCACGGGCCCCCTGGCCACCAACCCGGCCGCGGACTCGGCGGCGTCGACCCTGGAGCGGATCCGGCTGAACATGGTGGCCGACAGCGCGAAGCAGGGGCAGTTCACCCTGGCGCGCCAGCAGGCCGGCCGCGCCGCCACCGGCAGCGCGGGGAGCGCGTACGGCTACTACCTGGCGGGCCGCGCCGCCATCGAACTGGCCGACTACGCCGACGCCGACAGCCTGCTGCGCCGTTCGGTGGAGCTGTGCCCGGAGCTGGCCGACCACGAGGTGACCAACCTGCGCCGCTTCGCGGCGCAGCAGTCGGTGGAGCGCGCCGGCGGCCTGATGCAGTCCGCCGACACCGCGGGCGCCACGGTGGCGTACCAGACGGCGCTCAGCCTGGACCCCACCGCCTACCCGGCCGAGTTCTACCTGGGCCTGGTGGCGTTCAACCGCCAGAACACCGAAGAGGCGGTGCGGCGGTGGCGGCGGGTGATCCAGATCATCGACGAGCTGCCGGCCGACAGCGCCGACATCATGGCGAACCGGGCGGAGACGCGCGGCAACACGCTCAACGCGCTGGTGCTGGCGAGCGCGCAGTACCTGAACCGCCAGCAGTCTGCGCAGGCGGCGGAGCTGCTGGCCGAGCTCACGCGGCTGCTCCCCAACAGCCCCGACGCCTGGTACAACTACTCGCTGGCGCTCAACAACCTGCAGCGCTACAACGACCTGGTGCCGGTTGCGCGGCGGGCCACGGAGATCTCGCCGCTGAGCTACGGGGCGTGGATCCTGTACTACAACGCCTTTGCGGGCCAGTCGCAGGCGGCCACGCAGGCGGGGAACACGGCGCAGGCGGGCGAGCTGGGCCGCCAGGCGCGCGAGGTGAGCGCCCGCAGCGAAGCGCTGCCGGTGCAGCTGGAGGGGATCACCATCGACACCGAGGGGGC
>DASQBH010000075.1:0-3751 GCA_035635315.1 Longimicrobium sp. | reverse complement strand
CAGGCGCCCCAGGTACTCCAGTGCGAAAGTGCGAGCGTGCGAGAGTGCGAGAGTAGAATCAGCCTCGCGTAAATCGTTTTCCCCCTCCCACTTTCGCACTTCCACCCACCGCACACGGTCGCCGGTGCGGTACAGCCGCGCGCCCGGCGCGCCGCCGAACGGATCGGGGACGAAGCGCTCCGCCGTCTGCCCCGGCTGGCCGAGGTAGCCGCGCGCAACGCCCACGCCGCCCACGTACAGCTCGCCGGACACGCCCACGGGCACCGGCTGCATCCGCGCGTCCAGCACGTAAATGCGCACGTTCGCGATCGGCCCCCCGATCGCCGGCCGGCCTTCAGTGGATGGATCGATCGCGACCGTCGCGCAGACGGTGGCCTCGGTCGGTCCGTAGGCGTTCACGAACCGCCGGCTGGCGCCCCAGCGCGCCACTACGTCCGCGGAAACCGCCTCGCCGGCGGAAACGATCGTCCGCAGCGCCGGCAGGTCGTCCGCCGGAAGGGTGGCGAGGAGCGAGGGGGGCAGCGTGGCGACGGTGACCGCCCGGTCGCGCAGCAGCGCCAGCAGCTCGGGGCCGGCCTGCCCGGGGCGCGCCATCACCAGCGCGGCGCCGCCGAGCAGCGTGTGCGCCACCTCCGCGACGGCCGCGTCGAAGGAGAAGGAGGCAAACTGCAGCACCCGCCCGCCCGGCTCCACCCCGAACGCCTCGCGCTGCGCCGCCGCCAGGTTCCCGATCCCCCGGTGCGGCACCACGACGCCCTTCGGCCGCCCGGTAGATCCGGAGGTGAAGATCACGTAGGCGGCGTTCTCGACATGGACGTCGACCGAAAGATCGCTGTCGTCCACCGCCTCGATCTCCGCCGCGACCAGGTCCAGCGCGACGACGGCCGCCCGCGTCTCCGGGAGATCGGCGGCGAGCGCGGAGGTGGTGAGGACGAGGCGGGCGGCGGAGCGCTCCAGCATCCAGTGCCGGCGCTCGGCCGGGTACACCGGGTCGACTGAGAGGAAGGCGGCGCCGGCCTTGTTGACGGCGAGCAGCGCGACCACCATCTCCACCGACCGCTCCAGCGCCAGCGCCACGATCGCCTCGGGTGCGGCGCCGAGCGCGGCCAGCCGCCGCGCGAGCCGGTTGGCGCGCGCGTTCAGCTCCGCGTACGTCAGCGAGCGGTCCCCGGAGACCAGGGCCACCGCATCCGGCGTCCGCCGCACCTGCGCCTGGAACAGCTCGTGGATGCACAGCCCGCGCGGATACCCGGCCTCCGTGCGGTTCCACTCCTCCAGCACCAGGCGCCGCTCGGATTCCGGCAGCAGCGGGAGCGCGTCCACCGCCTGCAGGTCGTCGGCGACCATCGCCTCCAGCACCCGGCGCAGGTACGCCAGGTGCCGCTCCACCGTCGCCCGCTCAAAGAGCGCCGTCGCGTACTTGACGTTTCCCAGGATCCGGTCGTCCGCCTCCCACAACCCGAGCCAGAGATCGACCTTCGCATCCACGTGCGAGGACTCCACGGCCACGCCCGGTTCCAGCCCCGGGAGCGACAGGGTGTTGCCGTCTCCCCGGGCCAGGTTCTGCCACGCGATCACCACCTGGAAGAGCGGGTTGTGCGACAGGCTGCGCACCGGGTCGACCAGCTCGACCACCTGCTCGAAGGGGATGTCCTGGTGGTGCTGCGCCGCGAGCGCCCGCTCCTTCACCCGTCCCAGCAGCTCCGCCACCGTGGGCGCTCCCGACAGCTCCAGGCGCAGCGCCAGGGTGTTCACGAAGCAGCCGATCAGCCCCTCGATCTCGCGCCGTCCGCGGCCTGCCGCCGGCGTGCCGATCACCACGTCGTCCTGGCCCGAGAGGCGGCTGAGCACCACGGCCCACGCGGCCACGAGCGTCATGTACAGCGTGGTGTCGTGCCGGCGCGCCAGCGCCTTGAGCCCCGCCGTGAGCGCCTCGTCCAGCTCCACCCCGAGCAGCGCCCCCGCATGGTCCACCTGCGCCGGCCGCGGGCGGTCGGTGGGCAGCTCCAGCAGCTCCGGCGCGCCCGCCAGCGTACGCGTCCAGTAGTCCGCCTGTTCCCGCAGGACGTCGCCCTCCACCCACCGGCGCTGCCAGACCGCGTAGTCGGCGTACTGGACCGGCAGCCCGGGCAGGTGCGCCGCCCGCCCCTCGCGATGGGCGGCGTAGAGCGCGGAGAGCTCGTCGAAGAGCACGCCGAACGACCACCCGTCGGTGACGAGGTGGTGCATCGCCAGGAGCAGCACGTGGTCGTCCGCCGCCAGCCGGATGAGCCGGCCGCGGACGAGCGGCCCCCGCTCCAGATCGAAGGGCGCATGCGCCTCCCCGGCGATCAGCCGGTCGAGCTCCGCCTCCGCGTCCGCCCGCCCGCCAAGGTCGTGCTCCACCAGGTGGAATCCGCTCGCCGCCGCCGGCGCGATCCGCTGCTCGGGAACGCCGTCCACCTGCACGAACGTGGTGCGCAGTGCCTCGTGGCGGGCCACGACCCCGTCCAGTGCCCGCACCAGCGCTTCCACGTCCAGCGCGCCGCGCAGGCGCAGGGACTTGTGGAGGTGGTACACGCTGCCCGGGCTCCCCAGCTGCTCCAGGAACCACAGCCGCTGCTGGGTAAACGACAGCGGCAGCGCCCGCGTGCGCTCGGCCGGCACCACCGGCGGCAGCACCGGCAGCGCCTCGCGGCGCATCTCCTCCACGCGCCCGGCCAGCTCCGCCACCGTCGGGCCCTCGAAGAGCGCCCGCAGCGGCAGCTCCACGCCGAACACCTCGCGGACCCGCGACACCGCCCGCGTCGCCAGCAGCGAGTGCCCGCCCAGCTCGAAGAACGAGTCGTGCACCCCCAGCCGCTCGACGCCCAGCACCTCCGCCCAGATCCCCGCCAGCACCTCCTCCACGGGGGTGCGCGGCGCCACGTACGTCTCCTCGTCCGGCGCGTACTCCGGCGCCGGCAGCGCCTTGCGGTCCAGCTTGCCGTTGGGGTTCACCGGCAGCGCGTCCATGTGGACGAACGCGGCCGGGACCATGTACTCCGGCAGCCGCTCCGCCAGGTGGGCGCGCAGCGCCGCCTTGCCCCCCGGGTCACCCACGTAGTAGGCCACCAGCCGGGGGTCGCCGATCTCCCCGTCGCGCGCCACCACCACAGTCTCGTGCACGGCCGCATGCTCGGCCAGCCGCGCCTCGATCTCGCCCAGCTCGATCCGGAACCCGCGCACCTTCACCTGCGCGTCGCCGCGGCCCATGAACTCGATGGTCCCGTCCGGCAGCCACCGCCCCAGGTCGCCCGTCCGGTACAGCCGCGCGCCGGGCGTCCGGCCGAAGGGATCGGGGAGATAGCGCTCGGCCGTCTGCCCCGGGAGCCGCCGGTACCCGCGCGTTACCCCCGCGCCGCCCAGGTACAGCTCCCCCGTCACCCCCACCGGCACCGGCTCTCCCGCTCCGTCCAGGACGTAGATCTGGGCGTTGGCGATCGGACGCCCCGGCGGCATGGAGCGGCTGGAGTAGCTCGACAGGTCCGCACGGGCGAAGTGGTGGGCCGTGATCCCGGTCGCCTCCGTGGAACCGTACGGGTTCAGGAACACGGGACGCGGCTCCGGCACCCGCGCCAGCTGCCGTGGGTACAGCGGCTCCCCGCCGAAGACCACGATCCGCAGCCCGCCGATCGCCCGCCCCCCGTCCGCCTCCACCAGCGCCTGGAAGCCGGTCGGCGTGAGGTTCATCATGGTGATCCCCGACGCGACGATCTGGGCCGTGATCCTG
>DASQBH010000074.1:0-2469 GCA_035635315.1 Longimicrobium sp. | reverse complement strand
GAGAGGGCGCGCGACGGCGCCTCCACCTGTACCGAAGCCGTCCGCGCCGGGAGCGCGGCGTAGAGCGGCGCGCGGCGCGCGGCGGCGGCCAGCAGCTCCAGTTCCGCCGCCGTCGGCGCCTCCGTGGACGCGCGGGCGATGGCCGGCGGCGCACGGCCGACGAGGAGCGAATCGGCCTGGCGCTCCAGCGCGCGGGCGTCGGCGATCCAGGCGGGCGCGGCCGGACCGCCCCTCCGCCCCCAGGCGCCGGGGAGCGCGAGGGCCAGGCCCAGCAGCAGCAGGACCAGCGCGCGGAGGAAGACGGGCGCCCTCATCGCGTCAGCGCGTAGACGGCCACGTTTACCCCGAAGCGCGTGTTGTCTACGGATTGAAAGCGCTTGTTGCGGGCGTGGTAGTTCCACTCCGACGCGTAGTCCTTGTTGCTGTACAGCACGCCGATGCGCCCGTTCACCTCAACCCCGAACAGGTTCTCGTGGATCAGGTTGTCGCCCCAGCCGTTCAGCTCGTGGCTGGTGGTGGGCGGCCCGTCCTCGAAGACGAAGAAGGCGCGGTACAGCTCGTGGTTGTTGGGGATCGGCTTGAGCGACGCCGCGCCGAAGATGCGCCGGATCTCCGCCGTCGCCGTCTTGTGAAAGCCGCCGTCCACGTCGTGGTTGTGGTCGTCGATGAAGATGAAGCCGCCGCGCTCCACGTACGCCTTGAGGTTCGCGCTCTCCTGCTGGTTGAAGCGAACCGGCAGGTGGCCGGTGAGAAAGACAAAGGGAAAGCGGAACAGCTCCGGGCTGGCCAGATCCACCACCGCCCCCGTGGACGCCACCGGCAGCGCCGTGTACTGCGCCAGCGAGTGCAGGATGTTCGTGGGCACCAGCGGCGCGCTGTTCCAGTCGCCGCTCTCGTACCGCGCCGTGGCGAACACGAACGCCTCCGGCGCCGCCGGCGATGCCTCCACCTGCGGCGCCGGCGCCTGCTGCGGCGCCTGGGAGGAGGAGAGCACAGCCGCCGAGGAGCCGAGGGCAATCAGGATCGCCGCAGCACCTGTGATCAACACGGGCTTCCGCGCGGACGCCCCCTCCGCTCGCTTAGGCTCGCACCTCCCCCAAAACCCCTGGGGGAGGTTGAACTTCGATCGCGCTTCCGCATCCACTTGCGCGTCTTTTTGTCCGCGAAGGCGGACAGCGTGACGTTGTTGCCGCGACTTCAGTCGCTCCGTGGAGCCCGCAATCCACCGGATCACTGCGCCCGTCGTCATGGCGTCCTCCCCAGCCGCCGGAAGTACTCCGCCGCCGCCGGGTCCGCCGTGGACGGCAGGGGACGCGCGGCGGTGCCGGCCGGGGGGGCCAGGCGCTCGCGGGCGCGGCGCAGGAGGTCCCTGGCGCGATCGGTGCGCCCGTTCCCCGCCTCCCCCGCAGCGCGGGAGATGAAGCCCGCCGCCTCCCGGTCCGCCGACGGCTCGCCGAGCACCCGCGCGGCCAGGTTGCTGATCTCCAGCGACGAGGCGCGCCCCGGCTTGCGGCCCAGCCCGGCGGCCACGCGGTCCAGCTCCGCCATCAGCGGCAGCAGCGACCCCAGCGCGGGACCGGTCGTCCGGGCGGCGGGGCCCACGTTCTCCATCTTCCCCTGCCCGCGCGCCTCCGCCGGGTTGATGGGATCCACGCGCACGTCGCCGCGCGGATAGGTGCGCTCCGCCTGGTTGATCTGCTGGATGATCTTCAGTGCGTCGTACTGGTACGGCAGCGCGGTGTCGGGTTTGGCGAGGTTCAGCTCCTGCTGGCTGTTCCACATCAGGTTGTGCAGCCGCATCAGGTCGCGGTTCACGTCCAGGATGGCGGACTCGTCGTGCCGGTGCTCGAACTCCTCAATCGATCCAATTCCCGTCGCCTCCTCCGCCTCCTTCAGCACCTCCTCCGGCGTCCGCGCCTCGTCCTCATCCCCGCCCTCGTCGTGGTGATCGGCACCGGTGCCGCCCTGCTCCAGGTAGCTGAAGTCCTGCTCTCCGCTCTGGATGGCCTGGTCCGCCTCGCGGATGTACACCTGCTCGCCCACGATCTCGCGCAGCCGGGCCTGGTGCTGGGCGATCTCGCTGCTGCGCGACTGCAGCTCCTGCCGCGACAGCCGCGGGCGCTCGCGGATGAGCCGCTCCGTCATCAGGATGATCATCCGCTGGCTCATCACCGGGTCCTTGGGCAGCTCCGGCGGCATGCCGATGTCGGTGGTGATCTGGTCCATCTCCTCCGGCCGCGCCACGCGGATGATGCGCGTCCGCGACACGCTTTCCCCCGGGCCCGTGACGTTGTTGCGGTCGCGGGCCACGGCGCGGACGTGCATGATGTCGCCCGGCTGCAGCTTCAGCGTCGCCAGGTCGATGACCAGCTCGCCGGTGGACGTCTTTCCGTTTCGCGACACGCGCGAGAAGGCCCAGTCGCCCTCCACGAACTCGTACGATTCGCCGCTGCCGCGCGAATGCGTCCA
>DASQBH010000073.1:0-6621 GCA_035635315.1 Longimicrobium sp. | reverse complement strand
TCATTGTTGAACCATGGCGAATAACGAAGGCACCGATCTGGATGAGATCAGACACCCACCTCCACCTATAATGCCGAAATCCACAAGAAATGCGGTAGTAGTTGTCGTCGGCGTTTATTTCGCAGCATGGGCTACGTACGGCTGGGTGTTGTGGTACCTTCTCGGCAAAGATGCAGCGGGAATATTCGGCGACATGTTCGGCGCATTCAATGCGTTCGTTTCCGGTATCGCGATGCTCGGAGTTGTGGCGGCGATTTTTCTACAGCGACAGCAAATCAGCATGCAGTCTCAGGAACTGCAACTCCAGGTTCGAGAAATGAAATTGCAGCGAAAGGAAATGGAGCTTACGCGTAAAGAATTTGAGCTCCAGCGGGAGGAATTCGCACTCAATCGGCGGGAACTTGCTAAGTCCGCTGACGCGCAGGATAAGTCGCAGCGCGCGTTGACCAATGCTGCGCACTCGCAAGTGTACCGGGCCGCTGTCGACATCCTTCAAGGTGAACCTGTCCGGAGCGCGCGACGAATTGTGTTATCGAATCTTGCTGGAACAAAGCCATCGAGATGGAGCAAGAAGCAGCGTGCGGCCGCAGAAACGGTGTGCCACACCTATGACTCCGTGGGTATTATGGTTCGGTATGGTATGCTACCCGTCGAATTCATCGCTGATAGTTGGGGTGACTCACTTAGGAAGACTTGGAAGATCCTCGCGCCTTTGATTGAGGAGTATCGTCAGATGCGAGGTTCCCCTGAGTATTGGGATGATTACCAGTACTTGGCCTTGGAAGCTGAGAAGATTGCTGCCATCGCGAGTAATCAGCTTCGGGATGACGTGCCACACCATTCGGACGCTTATGTCGAGTCTTTTACATTCTGTCGTTTTTGCGGCGGTCACCTTCGCGCTACGATATCTAAGACTGGCGAGTTCACCTGTACCCGTTGCGAGCGCACGACATTTGTGAATCCGAAGATCGGTGTGGCTGTCTTACTTACACGTGGTGAAGAGGTACTCCTCGCGACCAGGCGGGACGAGCCGTTCGCCGGGTATTGGGTTCTTCCCTCTGGATATGTCGATTACGGTGAGACCTGCGAGGAGGCTGCTATACGCGAGGCGGCAGAAGAAATTGGGATTGATATCATCTTGCGAGGCGTTCACGGCGTATACAGCTATAATGATGACCCTCGATCATCGATGGTACTCATAGTTTTCGCCGCCGAGGGTGACTTGGAATCCGTACGTGCTGGTGATGACGTAGACGATTTACGGATGTTTCATGCCGGGGCTATCCCAGAGGACGTTGCGTTCCAGGGCATTCGCGAAGCCCTTGCCGATTGGCGACGACATCTCTCAAGCCGCGCCAGCTAACTATCACTCCAAACCTCGCAGCCTAACAATCGGCTGCAGGGGATGCGGGCCTTGCATGCTTTCAGCGGAACGAAAGTCTTGTGCGCCGGCCCCGCACCCCTGACCCTTGTGTCGTTGGGCAGACAAGGAGCTTCTATGAGCCCCGAGACTACATTGCGAACTGGACCGTCTTTGACATGGAGCAGCTGATGACGCGCGGTCAGGTGCATAGGGCTCTGGCAGCAGTCGTCACGCTTGCCCTTGTCCCCGCAATCGCCTGCACGCCGAAGGAGAACGCGACGAGATCGGAGCAGAACGACAGCGCCGTCGGTCCGTCTACGCGGCTCCGGTTCAAGACCGTGCGCTCCATCCTCGAGGACAGCAAGGGCAACTACTGGTTCGGAAGCTGGAACGAGGGTGTCGCCCGCTTCGACGGCGATCGTCTCACCTATTTCACCGTGGAAGACGGCCTGAGCCACAACCAGATCAGGTCGATCCACGAGGATCAGAACGGAGTGGTCTGGTTCGAGGGAGGCGTCGGGATCAGCGGCTTCGACGGCGAGAAGATCATCACCCCCACCAACAGGGACTACACGTCGAGGAACGACTGGCAGCTGAGTCCGGGAGACCTGTGGTTCAAGGAGGATGGGCTGTCCAGGCCGACCGAGATAGAGGCGCAGCCGGGTGTGTATCGGTACGACGGAGAGGTCTTCACTTACCTGGCATACCCTGTCCCCCAGGGCACTGCTTACGCGACGACAGGCATCGCCAGGGGGAGAAGCGGGAGGGTCTGGTTCGCGACGTACGACGCGGTGTTCGGGTATGACGGCCAGTCCTTCACCGTCATCGATGACGAGAGTATAGGGCTCAACGAGAGCACCGGTCGGCTCCACGTCCGGACCGTCTTCGAGGACAGCCAGGGGAGGCTATGGATCGGGAACAACGGGATCGGAGTCATCCTGCATGACGGACACACGGCCACCCAATTCACGCAGGAGAAGGGGCTTGGCTTTTTGGGGCCGCACGGTGGGAGAACGGTGCCTCAGCCCGGGGACGTAACGGATGGGTCCCTCACGTTGCACCGGGTGTTCTCGATCGGAGAAGACCGTGCTGGGAACATCTGGTTCGGCACCGTCGAGTCTGGTGCCTGGCGATACGACGGCAGGTCGTTGAGGAACTACACGGCCGAAGACGGGCTGACGAGCAAGGACGTCTTTGCTATCTACACGGATCGCCATGGCGACCTGTGGTTGACAGGGAATGGCGTGTTCAAATTCAACGGAGCGTCGTTCGACCGGATTCTCTGACACGGTCTGCAGCGAGGGCAGCGCGCTGCTGGAGCTCGTTTCCATGGCGCCGACCGGCGCGTATCGTGCGGCTGACCCGGCTGCGCTGATCGGCTGCCCAGGCGGCTACCCCCCGGGCAGCGTGACCGCCGGATCGATCGCCGCCGCCCACCGGGCCACCGCCGGTACGCTTGCTGCGCGGTGAGCTCACGCCGGTCGTCCCCGGATCGAACCACCCTGAACACAGACCGTCGATGGCTCTCATCGGGCGACTCCTGTCCATCCTGGTACTGGCCGGCGCCGGCTGCTCCTCGCCGACCCCGCCCGCTCCGCCGCCGCCCCCACCACCGCCGCCCCCACCGCCGCCGTCTCTGCTGGTGCTCGCTCCCGCGGACTACCTTCCGCCCTCCGTCCTCACCGGCCCGTCGATGGAGGCGCGCGCCGCCGATCTCGATGCAGACGGAGACCTCGACCTGATCGTGGCGCGCGAGCACGCCCCCAACATCCTCCTGCTCAACGACGGGGCCGGGCGCTTCCTGGACGCGAGCAACCGAATTCCGCAGAAGGTGCGCGACAGCGAGGACATCGTGGTGGCGGACTTCGACGGAGACGGGGATCCCGACATCGTGATCGTCAGCGAGGACGAGACGCCGGGTACGCAGAACGCGCCCAAGCACGAGTACTACATCAACGGCGGCGCCAGCTTCAGCGACGCCTCGGGCCTCATCCCCGTGCGGGGAAACTGCAACGCGGTCGCGGGTGGCGACATCGACGGCGACGGCGACCTGGACCTGGTCTTCGGCTGCGAGGGCCCGGAGATCGTGCTGATCAACGTGGGGGGCGGCGACTTCCGGGACGAGTCGGCATCCCGGATCCTGGGCCAGGTGAACGACGTCACGCAGGACGTTGTCCTCGCCGACCCGGACCGGGACGGGGACCTCGACCTGGTGGTGGCGAACGAGTCCGGGGGGCAGAACCGCATCCTGGTCAACGACGGGCGGGGTGTTTTCACTCCGGCGCCCCAGGGATATGTTCCCCCACGCTCCCTCCCCGAGGCGACCCGGAACGCCGATCTCGCGGACGTGGACGGGGATGGAGACCTGGACCTCTTCTTTTCCAACGTGACCTTCGCGGGCGGAGCCCCGGGAAGCCGGCTCCTGCTCAACGACGGCACCGGTCGCTTCACCGACGTCACCGCCACCCATCTCCCCTCGATGAACTACGGCGTGATCGACGGCGATCTCGCCGACATCGACGGCGACGGGGACCGCGACCTGATCCTCGCGCCCTCCCCCACGGGTCCGTTCCGCGCGTTCCTGAACGATGGGCAGGGGAAGTTCGCGGAGGAGACGTCGAAGGTGTTTCCGCCGGGGCTCACCGGCCAGGGGCTCGAGGTGGAGATCGCCGACTACGACCGCGATGGCCGGCTCGACGTGTACCTCGCGAACTACGCCCAGAGCCCGGACATGCTCCTGCTGTCGAAGAAATGACCATCGCAGCCCGTCGCCGTCGCGTGCTGGAGCGTGGCGTCGCTGCTGATATTCCTCGTCAACTATCTGGACGTTCAGCTCCGCCCGCGCCCCCTGACCCTTGAAGCGTCAGGCGGCGAGAGTCGCCGCGACCAAACCGCGAGTCAGCTCCCGCGCTCCATGACCAGTATTCGACTGCGGCCTGTTGCGGCCTCAGATCTCGACACGTTCTTCGAGCATCAGCGTGATACGGTAGCTCTTCGCGCCGGCGCGCTCACGTCGCGTGAACGCCCCGAGTTCGACACCCACTGGGTGAGGATTCTCGCAGACCCTCTCGGAATCCTCCGCACCGTCGAGTGCGAGGGCGCCGTGGTTGGGTACGTCAGCAGCTTCGTGCGCGAGGGCCTGCGCGAAGTCGCATACTGGTACGGGCGGGAGCACTGGGGGAAGGGGATCGCAACCGCTGCGCTACGAGAGCTCCTCGGCGAGCTGCACGAGCGGCCGCTCTTTGCGCGGGTGACCGTGGACCATACGGCCTCCCGCCGCGTGCTCGAGAAGGTAGGCTTCTGCATCGAGGCGAGGGAGTCCACGGTTGAGACCTCCGGGGAGGAGGTCGAAGAGTTCCTGCTGCGGCTGGACTGACCGGGAGTCGCGCGCCGCCGCTGCCTGACAATCGGCTGCAGGGGGATGCGGGGCCGTCCATGCTTTCGGCCGGTGGACAGCCTTGCGCGCCGGCCCCGCACCCCTGACCCTTCCGTCGTCAGGCGACACAGGGTGAGTACTTCGGAAATCGGGCTCGTGCCGTTAGATCCAGACGGCGAGCGGCTCGTCGCGAATCTCGAACGGAGGACCATGGGACTCTTGACCTTCAGCATCAACGTCACCCTGGACGGCTGCGTCGACCACCAGGAAGGAATTGCCGACGACGAGACCCACGCCTTCTTCACCCGCCTCATGGACGAGAGCGGGGCGATGCTGTGGGGCCGCGTCACCTACGAGATGATGGAGGGCTCCTGGCCGGCGGTCGCCCGCGGCGACGTGGAGGCGCCGCCGGCGATGCGCGAGTGGGCGGTCATGCTGGAGGCCAAGCCGAAGTACGTGGTGTCCTCGACGCGAAAAGACTTCCCGTGGACCAACAGCCACCACATCGCCGGCGACCTGCGCACGGGCGTACAGAAGCTCAAGGACGCGACCGCGGCCGGCGTACTCCTCGGTAGCGGCAAGCTCGCGGCCGAGCTGGACCGGCTGGATCTGATCGACGAGTACAAGCTGCTCGTGCATCCCAGGATCGCCGGCCACGGCCCGACTCTGTACGAGAGCGGACTGCCCAGCACGCGACGGCTCGCGTTGCTCTCGGCGAAGCCGCTCCGCAACGGCGCGGTCGCAATGCACTACCGGCGCGCGCCCTGACCCGGAGATGGATCATGTCGCCTGACGACGTTGCTCGGCCCACCGGTGAGCGCGGGCGTCAGGCCGCTGGACCCAATACCTCAGCGGCCGGAGGTGCCCCGCACCCCTGACCGTTGTGTCGTCAGGCAGCACAGGAAGCCGGCGCGAGCGAAAACCTTGAAAAGAATCGGAATCAGAAGCGAGACACACAGCCATGATGACGATCGCCGACCACGACGCCTACATTGCCGCGGCGCCCGAGCCCTTTCGACCCTCACTGAAACGGTTGCGCGCGCTTCTGGCCGGCGCCCTGCCGGAAGCGGAGGAGATCGTCGCTTACAACATGCCGGGGTTCAGGATCGGCGGCTCGGTCGTCGCGAGCTATGCGGCGTTCAGCAAACAGTGCGGGCTGTATCTCCTTCCAGGCGCCATCTCCCAACATGCCGAAGAAATCGCGGCCGCCGGCCTGAAGGCGACCAAGACCGGCATCACCTTCTCGCCGGCCAAGCCGATCCCGGACGACCTCGTCGAACGGCTGGCGCGGGCGTCGCGAAAGGACGCCTGACGGCTCAGCCTCGTTGAACGCAGTGCACGGCGGGGGTCAGGGGTTCGATGCCCCTCGTCTCCACTCCTTCGACTGGTCCGGCGAGCTGAGCAGGCTCTCTGCGCGATCGGCGGCGCTGGGCCGTGTCCGCCTCTCCTCCGCCAGCGTATCGGCGAACCGGCGCGCGGCTCCGGCGTAGGCGGGGTCCTCGAGGAGCTGCCGCACCGCGGCAGCGATGCGCTCCGGCGGCGCGGATTTGTCCGCCCGCACTCCGGCGCCGAGGCGCAGCACGCGCACGGTGTTGTCCTTCTGGTCCCGGCCCATCGGCATGCAGACCAGCGGTACGCCCGCCGCAAGCGGCTTGAGCACGCTGCCGTGGCCGGCGTGCGTGACGACGACGGCGGTCTCGGCGAGGACGGCCTGATGCGGAGCGGCTCGGACGACGCGCACGTTGGCCGGGGCGGGGACCTCGGCGGGGTCCACCGCGCGCCCGGTCGTGACCAGTCCCCGCACGGGCAGCTGCCCCAGCGCGGCGGCCACCCGGCGCAGCAGATCGGCCTGGTCCTGGAACACCGAGCTGGTGGCGACCAG
>DASQBH010000072.1:0-2643 GCA_035635315.1 Longimicrobium sp. | reverse complement strand
GGGGATGTGCGGCCTGGGGTGCCGCTACGGCGCCCGGCGCGCCGCCGCCGACGTGTACGTCCCCGCCGCCCTGGCCGCCGGCGCGCGCCTGTTCGCCGACGTGCGCGCGGATCGCATCGAGATGGCGGAGCGGGGGAGCGGCGCGCCGCTCAAGCGGGTGCACGCCAGCATCCTGGACCGCGAGACGGGCGCCCCGCGCGGCCGGCTGACGGTGGAGGCGCCCGTGGTCGTCCTCGCCGGTGGAGCGGTGGGCACGCCCACGCTGCTGCAGCGGTCGGGGATGGGCGGCGGCGGGGTGGGCAGCTTTCTGCGGCTGCACCCCACCACCTCCGTCTTCGGCCGCTACGACGACCGGGAGATGTACGGCGCCGCCGGCATCCCGCTCTCCGCCGTCTGCGACGAGTTCATCCGCGGCAGCGACGGCTACGGGTTCTGGATCGAGACGCCGCCGTTCTACCCCTCGCTCACCGCCGCCGTCATCCCCGGCTTCGGCGTGGCGCACCGGCAGGTGATGGAGTCGCTTCCCCACCTGGCCTCGATGATCGTCCTGGTGCGCGACGGGGCGGAGCGGGCGCGCTCCAGCGGCAGCGTGACGGTCGATCGCAACGGGCGCGTGCGGCTGCGCTACCGGCTGGGAGCGACGGACCGCACGCGGCTGCTGCGGGGGATGGATGCCGCCGCCCGCATCCTCTTCGCCTCGGGCGCGTCGGAGGTGTCGACGCTGCACACCCACGCGTTGCGGATGCGCTCGCCGGCGGAGCTGGGGTCGATGGCGCGGCGGCCGGCCGGCCCCAACCAGCTGGGCGTGCTCTCGGCGCACGTCAACGGCACCTGCCGCATCGGCACCGACCCGGAGACCAGCGGCTGCACCCCCGACGGCGAGCGCCACGGCGTCCCCGGCCTGTACGTGGCCGACGGCTCGCTCGTCCCCACCGCTCCCGGCGTGAACCCGCAGGAGACCATCATGGCCCTCGCCACCCTGGTTTCCGAGCGCATCGCCGCCCGCCACCCTGCGGGCAGGGCGGGTAGCGCGGCGGCGATGGCAGGCACGGCAGCCGTCAACAGCTGATCGACGGCGCTTTGCGGGATGCAACGAGGCCCCGCCGTGTGGCGGGGCCTCGTGCGTTTTGGCCAGTGAGAGTGTCAGGCAATGACTTCGAACGCGCCGTGGCCGTAGAGCCGGTACGCATAGAAGTGCTTGTCCGTGGTGAACACGCGGCCCAATCGCAGACGCTCCCCTGCAACAACGAGAGACGCGTCGGCAAAGTCCATGGGTGCATCCCGGTAGGTCTGCATCAGCATGCGCACGCGTTCCCACTCGCCTTTCTGCGGATCATAGACCGTGATGATCCCATCGACAACGTAGTTCCACAGGGCAGCCTGACCCGCGTGCCCATACCTGGACCCCAGCAGGTACATCGCCTCGGTCAGACAGGGCCACGTAGTGACCAGATTTTCCGAGGAGAGCCCGGCAAGGGCGGCCGTGCAGCGTGTATGGTATGGATCATCACGATCAATCAGTGCGACCATGGGACCTGTGTCACAGAGCGTCACAGGCGTCCCTCACGCTGCTTTGCTTCCAGATGCTCGGCAAACGACTGCGCCACGTTGTCGGAACTGGGAAGACCCTTGCTGCCACTGAGCAGCCCGGTCCGCCCCGCGAGACGTTCCGCCATGGTCTTTGGCTTCATTCCGTTCGGAGCAGTGGGCCGGCGCGCCGGAAGGTTGGCAACGATCCACGCCAGCGGGGTGAGCCCCCGTGCCCTGGCCTCTTCCGTGATTGCGATAAAGACCGGCTCCGGGAACTCGATCTGGTGGCTCGTTCCGGCACCACTCCCGCTGGACTGCTCGGCACGGTGATTTTCAGCAAGATGATCGGCGAACCGCTCCCCCATGGCTTCTGACAGCCTTCCATCCCCACTGCTGGCGCCAGCCCGCTCAGCGAACAGGTCAGCCATCGTTTCTGTCGGCCTGCCGTTCGCACGAGGCTGTGAAGCAACCCCATGCGGAATGCACCGCGCGATCCACTCCGCGGGTGTGATGCTTTCGACCTCGGCCGCGCGCTCCAGGCGCACGTAATCCTCGTCGGACAGCTTGATGGACCGGCTCATGGAATCACCTCCTGGCCTCGAATCTAACCGGGCCCACACACCCTGTCCAGTGCGTACGGAACCAGACACGGCGAAGCTGGTCTGGCTCCGAAATCGCTCCTTTTGCGTCTGGCCCACGGTCGGGAATTGGGTGGCACGTCCGAACGCAAAGCGGCGCGGAGGATTCGCATCCTCCGCGCCGCGCTGTTCGTGTGGTCGAGTCGGTTGACCGCTACGCCATCGGATGGCGGTGGGCGGCGCTGTAGCGGCCGGTTGCGTAGTGCTCCAGCTGGCGCTCGATGTCGCCCAGCAGCGAGCTGGCACCAAAGCGGAACAGGTTGGGGCGCAGGTAGTCCGTCCCCAGCTCCTCCTTCATCATCATCAGCCAGTCCAGCGACTGCTTGGCGGTCTTGATGCCGCCCGCCGGCTTGAAGCCCACGATGTGCCCCGTGCGCTCGCGGTACTCGCGGATGGCTCGCACCATGGTGAGCCCCACCGGCAGCGTGGCGTTCTCGGCCTCCTTGCCGGTGGAGGTCTTGATGAAGTCGGCGCC
>DASQBH010000071.1:0-3112 GCA_035635315.1 Longimicrobium sp. | reverse complement strand
TATCGTGCCTTAGTGCGCGCGCAGCCCGGCCCGGAGCGCAGCGGAGGGACACGCCCGCATCCCGGGGTTGCAGACGTTGAATCCAACAGAGACAGCACAGCTTTCGAAAGTGCCATGATGAGCGCCGTGCGCGACTACTACGAGGTCCTCGGGGTCGAAAAGACCGCCGACGCCGAGGGGATAAAGAAGGCCTACCGCAAGCTTGCCCTGCAGTACCACCCCGACCGCAACAGCGGTGACAAGGAGGCGGAGGACAAGTTCAAGGAAGCCACCGAGGCGTACGAGATCCTGCGCGACCCCGAAAAGCGCGCGGCGTACGACCGCTACGGCCACGCCGGCGTAAAGCGCGGCGGGGCGGGCGCGGGGGCCGGCGGCTTTGGCGGCGGCTTCGGGTTCGAGGACGCGCTGAACATCTTCATGCGCGACTTCGGGTTCGGCGGCTTCGAGGGCGCCTTTGGCCAGCGCGGCGGCCGCGGGGGCGTGCAGAAGGGGAAGGACCTGCAGATCCGCGTGCCCATCACGCTGCAGGAGGTGGCGTCGGGCGTACGCAAGCGGGTGCTGATCCGCGCGCTGGACCCGTGCGGCACCTGCAACGGCACGGGGAGCCCCGACGAGGGCGGCTCCACCACCTGCAACACCTGCCAGGGGGCGGGCCAGGTGCGCACGGTGCAGCGCAGCGTCTTTGGCCAGTTCGTAAGCGCGTCGGTGTGCCCCACCTGCCGCGGCGAGGGCAAGATCATCAAAAACCCGTGCAAGACGTGCAACGGCGACGGGCGCCAGCGCGGCGAGCACACGCTGGACGTGGACATTCCCGCCGGGGTCAGCAGCGACAACTACCTGACCATGCGCGGGGTGGGGAACGCGGGCCCGCGCGGCGGACCCCGCGGCGACGTGATCGTGGTGATCGAGGTGGAAGAGGACGCGCGCTTCATCCGCGAGGGGAGCGACCTGATCTACGACCTTCCCGTCTCGTTCAGCCACGCGGCGCTGGGGGGCGAGGTGGACGTGCCCACGGTGTACGGCGAGGAGAAGGTGCGCATCCCCGCCGGGGTGCAGAGCGGCGAGACGTTCACCCTGCGAGGCAAGGGGCTGCCGCACCTGGGCGGCGGCGGGCGCGGCGACCAGCAGGTGCGCGTGCACGTGTGGACGCCCACGGAGCTTTCGCCGGAGCAGGAGGCGCTCTTCCGGCAGCTGGCGGAGCTGGAGGACCCGGTTCCGCAGGCGGGGACCCGGCGCGGCAAGGGCTTCTGGAGCCGCGTGCGCGACGCGTTTGCCGCGTGAGCGCGCAGCCGGAGCGCTGGCTGGTTCTGACCGTGCGGATGGCGGACCCCGAGCTGCTTCCGCTGGCGGCGGAGGTGCTGGTGGGGCGGGGAAGCTGGGCCGTGGAAGAGGCCGACGGCGGCGTGGTGACCTACGTTCCCGAGCCGCGCGACCCCGAGTCGTACGTGGCGGAGCTGCGCGACGCGCTGGCGGAGGAGCTTCCGTCGACGTCCGCGCCCGAGGTGTCGTGGCGGTGGCAGGCCAACGAGGACTGGGCGGCCAAGTGGCGCGAGGGGCTGGCCCCGCGCCAGGTGACGGAGCGCATCGTCGTGAAGCCCACCTGGACCGAGTGGGAGGCGCGGCGCGGGCAGGTGGTGGTGGACATCGATCCGCAGATGGCGTTCGGCACGGGGGAGCACGCGACCACGCGCGGCTGCCTGCGCCTGCTGGACGACGCGCTGCGCCCCGGCGACCGCGTGCTGGACGTGGGGAGCGGGAGCGCGATCCTGGCGATCACCGCCGCCATGCTGGGCGCGGCGGAGGCGATCGCGGTGGAGTACGATCCCGACGCCAACCTGAACGCGCGCGAGAACCTGGAGCGCAACGGGGTGGAGGATCGCGTCGAGATCGTCGAGGAGATGGCGGATCCCGCGCTGCTTGCCTCCCTGGGCCGCTTCGACCTGCTGCTGGCGAACATCCTCAGCGGCATCATCCGCCCGCTCCTCCCGTCGTTCCGCGATGCGCTGGGCGGGTCACCGCAGGGCCGGCTGATCGTGAGCGGCATCCTGCGCACCGAGGCACCGGCGGTGATCCACGACGCGAAGGCCGCCGGCTTCCGCATCGTCCGCATCGACGAGGAAGAGGAGTGGTGGAGCGCGCTGCTCTGCCCCGTGGGGTGAGGCGAGGCAGCGGGTCGGAATCTCTGATCAACAGCCGTTGACTTCCTGAGGGAGCGCCGCGACAAGCCGTCTGACGCCACTGCCAGTGGCGCGCGACCGAAGGATCTCGTCGGCAGAATTGTGGGGCTGGCTTCCGACCTGCGGAGCCAGCCCCACAGTGCGTCCAGCGAGGTCCTTCGGTCGGCGCCAGACGATGGTGTTCGGGCGAGTCCGACGCGGCGCCTCCCTCAGGAAGTCAACGATCTCGCTCAGCGGAACCAGAGAAACGAAAGCGGCCCCGGAGTGCATCCGCCGGGGCCGCTCGTCATTCATCCGGTCCGATCCGCGTCAGGGGCGGGGACGGGGGCGGATGGTGCCGCCGCCGGTGCCGGGGCGCGGCTGGCTGGGCTGGTTCTGCGGGCGCGGGCGGATCACGCCGCCGCCACTGTTGTCGGGCCGCGGCTGCGGCGCCGCGCCACCGGACGCCACCGCCAGGGTGTACGCGCCGGTCTGGCCCTTGAGGAACGAGTTCGCGCGGATCTGGTAGGTGCCCGCCGTGGGAAGCGTGACCTCCATTACCGAGTTGGTGCCGTCGCCGTCGTCGTTGTTGGCCACCTCGCGGTAGCGGCCGTCCACCACCTGCCCGATGGACAGGTAGGTGTCGAACGCGCTGGAGGTCATGCGGACGGTAAGGCGCTCGCCCTGGCGGCCCTGGTAGCTGTACGTGTCGTAGTACGAGCTGTCGGCCAGCATGGGGTCCGTCCGCGCCAGCGCGCCGGCGCGGCTCTGCCCCACGGCAATGCGCTCGCTGCCGCCGGCCGCGGTGAGCTCGATGGCTCGCGGCCCGTGCCGTCGCCACCTGGACCGACGGCGCCCAGGTCGTCGACCTGGGCTGCAAGTTCACCAACCCCGTCGTCGTCCCCAGCGAGGGCGAGGTGACGATCACCGTCGGCGGCACCGTGAAGTCGGTCGAG
>DASQBH010000070.1:0-5420 GCA_035635315.1 Longimicrobium sp. | reverse complement strand
GGCGGTCGATGACGGCCACCTCGTCGGCGTCGGTGGTGTGCACGTCCACGTTCTGCGAAAGGCGCTTGTAGAAGAGCGCCGCCTGCTCCGGCAGCGCCTCGCGCCGCGCGCGGAGGATCTCCGTCAGCCGCGCGCGGTCGTCCTGCTGGTACCCGGGCGGCAGGGCGCTGATGGCGCGGTCGATGGCGCCGTCCGTGAGCCGCGCGCGCAGCTGCACCACCACCGAGTCCCACGCCGTGCGCGGCAGGTCGGAAAGCAGGCGCCGGTCCAGCGGCTCCGCCTGCACGGTCAGGCCGGTAAGGCTGGGGAACTCCGTGTCGAAGCGCACGTTGCGGATGAACACCGCGCGGCCGATGGCCAGCAGCAGCCCGTCGTGGTTCACGAACGCGTTGTCGCGGTCGCGGGGAACGGGGCGCCACACGCGCAGGTCGCCGCGGTCGTAGCGCGCCCAGCGCCACTGGTCTTCGTGGCGGTCCCAGTCGCCCATGTAGATGTCCATCAGCCGCGCGGCCAGGTAGGCGCGGCTGTCCAGCCGGTTCACGGGGCTGTCTTCCAGGTCCTTGAGGAACTCGTCCGTCCCCTTGACCTTCACCGCGCCGGCGAACGCGGGTCCGTCCAGCTGCCCCTCGCGGGTGGGGACGCCGCAGCTCTCGGAGAGGGGATCGCCTTCCGCCGCGTCGTCCTCGCCGCCGGTCTGCGCGGGCTCGTCGTTCCCCGCGTCGGCGTCTTCCTCCTCTTCCGGGTCCTCCGGATCGTTCTCGTCCGCGCGCTCCTCGATGTGGCCCACCAGGTTGGCGAAGCGCTGGCGGCACTGGCCCAGCGACGCGCGGTCCCGCATCACCACCATGCGCGGGGTGGCGTGCAGCACGCCGGCAGCCTCCAGCAGCGGCGCGGCCAGCCGCGGCGAGCCGGGGTGCGAGGCGCTCACCTGGTCCTGGACCACCCACTCGATCAGGGTGCCTTCGAACTCCGGGCCCAGCCCCTTGGAAACGTTCTTGTCGATGGAGCGAAAGACGTAGCGCCGGCCGTCGGCGCCCAGCAGGTGCAGGGTGTTGGAGGCAAAGTCGCCGCCCGCGCGCAGGGGCGTCAGACCGCCGGCGAAGGTATCCGGATCCAGCACCTCCACCCGCACGGGGCGCGTCCACAGGTGGCGCCAGTTGTCGCCCCACAGCCGCCGCTGCAGCCCGCCCGCCCGGTAGTCCGGCCCCACCACCACCGTAACCGAATCCTGCGCGCCCGCCGCGGGCGCCAGTGCCGCCGCCACGCCGGCGAGCAGCAGGAAAACACGAAGAGTTCGCGCCATGTGTTCAAATGGTAAGTCCGGCCGCGCGAAATCCCCGGAAAACTTCGGGCTCGCGGCGGCCGGTGACTCGTCAAGCCGTAGCACAGGGTGCAGGTATGATGCCGGTTATGCAAGGCTGTTGGCAGGGGATGCTCATCCGCCATTCCATGCGGTTTCCTGATTCTTCCCGTGGCAGCAGCGACGGTGTCGGCTCAAATCAGTCGCGCACCGCACCATCTACTTCCGCACCTGCCCAAACGTGTCATTCTGAGGAAGGCGCCGCGCGACGCTCTGCTTTTCACTCCAGACTGTGGCGCCGACCGAAGAATCTCCATGCTGGGCGGCAGAATCTTTCCGTCACGAGAGGTTCCCGTGTGTCGCACGGGTGCGGGCTCGGCGCTTCCGCGGAATGACAGCTGCTGTGCGTGATTGAGCGTAAGTGATTGCGCATCAACAAGATCCATAACTGTCTACTTTCTGTCTGCCCCTCCGGCGCACCGCTCCTGCTCTCGCCTAATGCTCGGCTAATCGACGGGCGTAAACTTTTTCGCTCCGGATTACGTCATAGGATTCGAGTCGGGCAGGACGGACACCCAGATCGCCATGAGAGGCACCCCATGACCAACAGCATCCTGCGCTCCGTGCGCTTCGCTTTCGTGACCCTTCTGCTGGGTCTGACCGTTTTCACCGTGGTCGAGTCCGCGCTGGCCGGGGACCACGCCAGCGCCCAGGCGTCGACCGAGGGGCTCTCCACCTGCGGCAGCGCAGAGCAGCCGTGCGCGCTGGAGGCCGTGTCCGTGGTCGTGGAGCCGGCGCCGAGCGCCGTGCAGCTCGCGGCGGACGAGGGCCTTGCCGAGTGCGGCAGCCAGGCGGAGCCGTGCGTGCTGGCGCCGATCGCCATCGAGGCGAAGCGCGAGTCGGCGCGGCTGGCCTCGGCCGAGCGGCTTCCGCGGATGATGGTGCGCGCCGGCTCCTGACGCCGCCGCGAACACTGCTTCTCTCATGCGAAGAGCCCCGGCGCCACAACGGCGCCGGGGCTCTCGTGCGTCCTACGGCCAGCGCCGCGGCGGGAGTCCGGGCGGCTGCGGAGAACGCGGGCCGGCGCCGAACATCCTGCGCATCAGCTCGTTGCCGTGAAAGGTGAAGGAGGGGACGATGATCCAGTCGCGGTCGCGCAGCTCCAGCGCCGAGCGGTCGTGGAACACCGCGATCTCCGGGCTGACGGCGAACACCTCGTTGCCGATGCGCAGCCCCGCGAACACGCCCACCGTGGGATCGTCCGACACCGCCTCCTCGATGAGCGGGATGACGTGCATCACCTTGACGCCGCCGTACGGTGTGAGGCGAGCCTGATCGCCCGCCGGGCGGCCGGAGGCCAGCAGCGACGCCTCCACGTACCCGTGCTCGCCCGCGTTCACCACGCCGCCGCCCACCATGTACGACAGCGCGGGCCCGTCCGAGCCGGGGCGCCCGTCGATGCGGTGCTTGTAGTTGAGCACCAGCCCCACCCATCCCGCCGCGCGGATCCCCAGGTCCGACCGCTCGTCCAGCCCCATGCGGAATTCCGAGTCGATGCCGAAGTACGACCCGCTGACGGAATCCGTCGTCAGCCGCTCCAGCCCGCCGGGGATGAAGTAGACGGAGGCGCTGGGCACCATCTCGCGCGGCGGCGTGGTGAGCGCCGTGGTGCCGGTCGCGTACGGGATGCAGGCGCCGGCGGACAGCAGCGCGGCCAGGGCGGGGACGTGGCGGAGGATGCGCATACGGTGGATGGATCGACAGGTGGATGTGGATCGTGGGCGGATCAGGCCGTGGCGGATGACGAACGTCGATGATCGGCGACAGGCGTCGAACTGGCGCGGGGTGCCCCTCCCCCGGCCCCTCCCCGTTCGTTCCTCACGGAGAGGGGAGAGTTCGATCGCGCTCCGGCTCAATCTGTCATTTCGAAGGAGGCGCCGCACGGAACCCGCCCTTACCGCAAACCGTGGCGCCGACTGAGAAATCTACCGTCGGCTGCTCGTAACCGGTCGAGGCGGCGCGTCATCCGCGGACGCAGCCCTGCAGCCGACACCCGCAGCCGGGCTTTGTCGGGCGACTTCGCGGCGGCGGCATTGGCGCGGGCTGCCGCGGCCGGCCTCCAGGCGGCCGAGAGTAGATTCCTCGGCCCTGCGACCTGCGGCGCGAAGGGACGGCGCGGTGTTGCCGGGCCTCGGAATGACAGTGCGCGTGTATGCGCCATGACAACGCGCGTGTACGCGTAATTCAGACGGCCTCAGTCCTGGCGGACGAGGCGGCCGTGGAGCATCACCAGGCGCACGGCGCGGGTGGCGGCGATGTCGCGCGTGGGGTCGCCGGCGACGGCGACCAGGTCGGCCAGCAGGCCGGGGGCCACGCGACCCCGGTCCGGCAGCCGCAGCACGCGCGCGTTCACCGAAGTGGCCGAGCGCAACGCGTCCAGCGGCTGCATCCCGTACTCCACCATCATCTCCAGCTCGCGCGCGTTGTCGCCGTGCGCGAACACGCCCACGTCGCTCCCGAAGCAGATGGTCACGCCGGCCTCCAGCGCGGCGCGAAAGCTGGCGCGCTTGGCCACGACGCGCGCCGGCTCCGGCTCCACCCCCGGGCGCCAGCCGCGGTACTGCGAGACGGCGTGGCCGGCCGCCAGCGTGGGGCACAGGGCCACCCCGCGCTCGCGCATCAGCCGGAACACCTCGGCCGTGCCGCCGTCTCCGTGCTCGATGGTCACCACGCCGGCCAGCACCGAGCGCCGCATCCCCTCCGCCGTGGAGGCGTGCGTCACCACGGGCGCGTCGGCGGCGCCGGCCACCTCCACCGCCAGGCGCAGCTCGTCCAGCGTAAAGGTGGGATGCGGGGCCTCGTCCGGACCCCAGCGGTAGTCGGCGTACAGCTTGACCCAGTCCGCCCCGCCGCCGATCTGCTCGCGCACCACGCGCGCCAGCTCCGGCCCGTCCGCCTCCTGCGCGCCGCGCGGCGACGGGTGCTCCGCCGCCAGCACGCGCGGGCCGTAGCTCCCCGTCGCCACGATGGCGGGGCCGGAGACCAGCATCCGCGGGCCGGGGATGATCCCCTCGTCGATCGCCTGCTTGAGCCCCACGTCCGCGTACCCCGCACCCTCGCTTCCCAGGTCGCGCACGGTGGTAAAGCCGGCCATCAGCGTGGCGCGGGCGTGCGCGGTGCCGCGGGCCACGCGCACGGCCTGCGACTCCGTGAGCACCTGGTCGTCCCACGAGGTCTCGTTGTACGGGTGCAGCAGCAGGTGCGAGTGCCCCTCGATCATCCCGGGCATCAGCGTGGCGCCGGGGAGGTCGATCACGCGCGCGTCCGCCGGCGCGCCGAGCGAGGCGGCGGGTCCCGCGGCGGCGATCAGCGAGTCGCGGACGAGCACGGCCCACCCCTGGTGCACGCGCTCGCCGTCGAACACGCGGTCCGGGCGCAGGACGACGGTGCCGGACTGCGCGGCGAGCGCGGGCGCGACGAGGAGCGCGAAGAGCAGGGCGGCTGGACGCATCAGGGCCGGGCGGATCAGGAAAACGTCGTGACGGCGAGCGGACAGGATAGTGGATACGGGGACGATCCGCACGGGCAGTCCGCCGGCGCCATCGTACGCGGTGGACGCCCTGATCGGGGCGGAGCGCTGCATCCCGGTGCAGCGCGAAAACTCGCCGCCGCGACCGGGTAAAGTCCAAAAGTGTTGCGGCCAAAGGCGTTGAAGGGCACACGGAATACGCCGCATTCCGGGCCCGGGCTTTGCCTTGAGGGGGCGCATCCCTGCTACATCCCCCAAGTTCACCACCCCAGGAGGACCCGTGCGTCAGCTCCGCCCGTTTGTCGCGTTTTCCGCGCTCGCCATCGCCGCCGCCTGCCAGGACGCCGGCACCGCCGTGCGCCCCGAAAAGGCCGAGATCAAGGCCCAGCCCGAAGGGTTCGCCACCCGCGGGCCCATCGAGCAGGGCTGGATCATCGGCCGTGACGGCCAGCCGATGGAGATCACCTACGAGGTCCAGAACGGCATGGCCATCTGGGAGGGCGACATCGACCTGGGCCCCGTGGAGTGGATCTCCAGGACCGCCGAAGAGGCCCGGACGCGCAAGAAGGACGGCCCGCGGCTCGGCGTGGC
>DASQBH010000069.1:0-2424 GCA_035635315.1 Longimicrobium sp. | reverse complement strand
CACGGCCCTCATCCTGGTCACGGGCGACCTGGTGCGCGCCATCCCCGGCGCGGTGGAGCACGGCCTGGGCTCGCCCGGCGGGCAGCCGGCGCTGCTGGCGCTCTCCGCCCTCGTCTTCGGCCTCATGGCGCTCGCCGTGGCGGGGGCGGCGCTGGGGCACGTGGCGGGGGCGCTGGACCTGGCGTGCTCCATCGAGATGCACCGCACCATGGCCGCCCTGACGCTGGGGACGCCGGGGGTGGCGCCGCTGGAGGACCCCGCCTTTGCCGACGAGCTGCAGGCCGTGCAGGACGCCGACCGGCGCGGGGTGCTGCAGTGGACGGCGCTGGCGGTCTCTTCCGTCGCCAGCACGCGGCTGCGGGGGATCGGCGCGTTCGTGGTGCTGCTGGGGTTCCGCTGGTGGGCGCCCGTGGTGCTGGCCGTGGCGTGGCACCTCACCAACCGCGTGTACATGAACGCCACCGAGCGTGGGGTGAGCGTGCAGATGAGCGACAGCGCCGTGCAGCTGCGGCGGGCGGAGTACCTGCGCTCCCTGGCCGTGGACGCGCCGGCCGCCAAGGAGGTCCGGGTGTTCGGGCTGGGCCCCTGGGTGGTGGGGCGCTACGGCGACACCTGGATGGACGCGCTGGGCGTGATGTGGGCCAGCCGCCGGGCCAACCGCGCCCTCACGGCCGCCGCCACGCTGGCGCTGGCGGTGGCGCACGCGGGGGTGCTCGCCGCGCTGGCCGCCGCCGCCCTCCGCGGCGAGGTGGAGGTGGCGGCCCTCCTGGTCTTCGTGCAGGCCATCCTGGCCACCGCCGAGCTGGGGCTCATCGGCGACATGCAGTGGCTGCTGGCCCAGTCGCTGGCCGTGGCCGACCGCGTGGACTCCCTGCGCGCCCGCGCCGCGGCGGCGGCCCCGCCGGCGGCGGAGCCCCGCGCGGCGGGGACGGGGCCGGTGGCCGTGCGGCTGGACGGCGTGCGGTTCACCTACCGCGGCCGCGTGGAGCCCACCCTGGACGGGCTCTCCCTCGCCATCCCCGCCGGCCAGTCCGTGGCCGTGGTGGGCGAGAACGGCGCGGGAAAGAGCACCCTGGTCAAGCTGCTGTGCGGGCTGTACGAGCCCGAGGCCGGGCGCATCACCCTGGACGGCGGGGCCTCGCCGCTGGAGGCGCGCGGGCGGATCGGGGTCATCTTCCAGGACTTCATGCGCTACAAGCTCCCCCTGCGCGAGAACGTGGGGTTCGGGCACCTGCCCCTGATCGGCGACCGCGCCGCGCTGGAGGGCGCGCTCCTCGACGCGGGGGGCGCCGAGCTGCTGGCGGGGATGCCCCGGGGGCTGGACACCGTGCTCTCGCGCGAGTTCGAGGGGGGCGCCGACCTGTCCGGCGGACAGTGGCAGCGGGTGGCGCTGGCCCGGGCGCTGGCCGCCGTCCGGGGCGGCGCCGGCCTGCTGATCCTGGACGAGCCCACCGCCAGCCTGGACGTGCGGGCGGAGACCGAGCTCTTCGACCGCTTTCTGGACCTTACCCGCGGCGTGACCACCATCCTGGTCTCGCACCGCCTTTCCAGCGTGCGGCGCGCCGACCGCATCGTGGTGATCGAAGGGGGCGGGGTGGTGGAGGACGGGACGCACGACGAGCTGATGCGGGCCGGCGGCCGCTACGCGCGGATGTTCTCGCTGCAGGCGGAGCGCTTTGCCGCGCCGCAGCTGGCCGCCGCCCCGGGAGAGGAGGCGTCCCATGCGTGAGCAATGGCGGGCGGTGGCGCTGCTGGTGCGCACGGCGTGGCGGACGGACCCCTGGCGCTCCGCCGGGCTGCTGCTGGAGCCGATCGGCAACCTGCGCGTTCCCCTCTTCGGCGTGTCGCTAAAGCTGATGACGGACGGCGCCATCGCCCACGACGCGCGCCTGCTGGGGCTGGGCGCGGGGGGGATCGTGCTCACCCGCGTGCTGGGGTTCATGGGCGGGTGGAGCGCCAGCTGGATCCGCACCCGGCTCAGCGAGGAGGTGGGCTTCGCGCTGGACCGGCAGATCTCCACCCTGACCTCCGCCCTCCCCGGGCTGGAGCACCACGAGCGCCCTGACTACCAGGACCGCCTGGAGCTGCTCCGCAAGGGGCAGGGGGTGCTGGGCGGCGCCCTGAACACCCTGATCTTCACCGCCAACACCATCGTCATGGGGGTGGGCACCCTGGTGGGGCTGGCCTGGGTGAGCCCGTGGCTCCTCCTCCTGATCCCCTTTACCCTCCCCGCCATCCCCATCGCCGCCGTCAAGCAGCGGTGGTTCCGGG
Organism: Longimicrobium sp.; assembly: GCA_035635315.1. Taxonomy (GTDB): domain Bacteria; phylum Gemmatimonadota; class Gemmatimonadetes; order Longimicrobiales; family Longimicrobiaceae; genus Longimicrobium. The sequence goes on along the minus strand of DASQBH010000069.1, from coordinate 153 downwards.
CCACGGAGGAGCGCTCCGCCGAGCCGTCGCGGCGCGTGGGGCACCTGCAGTGGCTCACGGTGGACCGCAACGCGGGGATGGAGCTGCGGGTGTTCGGGCTGCAGCGCGAGATACTGGGGCGCCTGCTGCGCGCCTGGGGCGAGCTGCGGGACC
>DASQBH010000068.1:0-2517 GCA_035635315.1 Longimicrobium sp. | reverse complement strand
GAGGGAGAACGGCAGACCGTATGTCGCAGCGCGGCCGACGTTTATACCCTCTCCCGCTTGCGGGAGAGGGTGCGAGCCTGGGCGAGCGGGTGAGGGCCCCCGCGGGCGCAGCTCGATGCAATTCGCCGAGCCCCGACCCTTCGGCAATCCAACCTCCCCCAGGGGTTTTGGGGGAGGTGCGAGCCTGAGCGAGCGGAGGGGGCGGACTTCGAAGTCCGCCGAAGCGCACCACACAAGTCACACACCCATCAAACGATGGCGAAGTCGCGGCAGTGGGGGTTCGTTGGCTGGGTGATCCTGGTGCTGGCGCTGCTGCTGGGCGCCGGCTGGATGGCGCGCGACCGCTTTCTTCCGGTCGACGTGGGCTCGCGCGCGCCCGAGTTCCCCGCGACGGACCTGCAGGGGCGCCCCGTGCGGCTGGAGGACCTGCGCGGCCAAGTGGTGCTGCTGAACATCTGGGCGACGTGGTGCGGCCCCTGCCGCGACGAGATGCCGTCCATGGAGCGCCTGCACCGCGAGCTGGGCCCGCAGGGGCTCAAGATCGTGGCCGTGAGCGTGGACGCGGCGCCGGGCGCCGTGGCGGCCGACGGCCAGGCCGGCGGCGACGTGGCCGAGTTCGCGCGGCAACTGGGGCTCACCTTCACCATCTGGCACGATCCCTCGGGCCAGATCCAGCGCACCTACCGCACGACGGGCGTCCCGGAGTCGTTCATCATCGACCGCAACGGCATCATCCAGAAGAAGGTGATCGGCGCGACGGAGTGGGACACCGGCTCGCACCCGGAGCTCATCCGCCGCCTGCTGGGGGGGTGAGCCGGTGAAGCAGCGGTTCTCCCTCCACGCGCTCACCTTCAACTGGCGGCTCAAGCTGGCGGCGCTGGGGCTGGCCGTGCTCATCTGGGCCGCCGTCAGCGCGGAGCAGGTGACCAGCCAGTGGATCCCCGTCCGCATCGACCCCGTAGTCCGCGACCCGGAGTTCGTGCTCACCGGCGCGACCGATCCCGCGGAAGTTCGCGTCCGCTTCAGCGGGCCCGGGCGCGAGCTGTGGGAGCTGGCGATCGACCGCCCCGTCCTCGTTCTTCCCCTGGCCGACATCGGCAACCGGCGGGCGTTCGCGCTGGACGCCTCCATGCTGCGCATCCCCAGCGGCCTTTCCGTGAACGTGCAGGACATCCGCCCCGCCGTCGTCCGGGTGGACGTGCAGCGGCTGGCCAGCCGCGTGATCCCCGTCCGCGCGCGGCTGGCGGCACGATCGACCGAGCGCTACGTCCTGGTCCGCGACCTGGAGGTGCTGCCGGCGGAGGTGCGCGTCACCGGCCCCGCGGACCGGCTGGCGGCGCTGGACTCCGTCTCCACCCGCAGCTTCGACATCGTCCCGGACGATTCCACCTTCTCGCAGGAAGTGCTGCTGGACACGGCGGGGATGGAGGGGCTCAGCTTTTCGCGCAACCGCGTGCGGGTGAGCGGGCCCGTGGACGTGCGCGGTGTGCGGGCGGTCGGGTCGCTCCCGGTCTCGGTGCCGGGCGGGATGATGGCGGCGCCGGGGCAGGTGGCGGTGAGCGTCAGCGGCGCGGAGCGGGTGCTGGCGCGCGTGTTCGCCGGCGGGGTGCGGGCCGTCGTGCCGCGGGACTCGCTGCCGGCGGTCCTCCCGCCGCAGGGGGTGGATGCGCCGGTGGTGCTCGACGGGCTGCCGCCGGGGGCCACCGGCCGCGCCAATCCCGAGCGCGTCCGCGTCCAGCCGCGGCCCGTGGCGCCGGCGGACAGCGCACCCACGCCGGAGCCGCGCCTGTGACGCGCGAGCCGCTGGTGCTGGGGATCGAGACCTCGTGCGACGAGACCTCCGCGGCGGTGCTGCGCGGGGAGCGCGAGCTGCTGGGGCACGTGATCTTCACCCAGGACGTGCACCGCCTCTACGGCGGCGTGGTGCCGGAGCTGGCCAGCCGCGCGCACCTGCGGACGGTGGACGACGTGGTGGACGGCGCCCTGCGCGAGGCCGGGATCAAGCTGGAGGACGTCGACCTGATCGGGGTGACGGCGGGGCCCGGGCTGATCGGCGCGCTGCTGGTCGGGCTGGCGTGGGGAAAGGCGGCGGCGTGGGCGGCGGGAAAGCCGGTCATCGGCGTGCACCACATGGAGGGGCACCTGTTCGCCACCCACCTGGAAGATCCCGGCGCGGAGCCGCCGTTCGTCGCCCTGCTGGTCAGCGGCGGGCACACGATGCTGCTCTGGGTGCCGGCGTGGGGCGACTACCGGCTGCTGGGCGCGACGCGGGACGACGCCGCGGGCGAGGCGTTCGACAAGGCGGCCAAGATCCTGGGGCTGGAGTACCCCGGCGGCCCGTCCATCCAGCGCGCGGCGGAGCACGGCGACCCCAAGCGGCATCCGCTTCCCCGTCCCCTGCTGAACCGCGGCGAGCGGTTGGGCGACGCGGAGTATTACGAGATGTCGTTCAGCGGGCTGAAGAACGCGCTGCGGCTGCTCGTCCGCAAGCTGGAGGCGGAGGGCCGGCTGGCGGAC
>DASQBH010000067.1:0-2181 GCA_035635315.1 Longimicrobium sp. | reverse complement strand
GATGCAGTCGAAGGTGGTGGCCGTGCCCAGATCGACGACGACGGTGTCGGCGGCGTACATACGCAGCGCCGCCAGCGTGTTGACGATGCGGTCGGCGCCCACGGTGAGCGGCTCCTCCACGTCCAGGCGGATGGGAAGGGGCGTGCGCGCGGTCACCGCGACCGCCTCCACGCGCAGGTAGCGCCGGCACGCGTCCGCCAGCGTAAGGGTGAGCGCGGGGACCACGGAGCCGATGGTGGCCGCGCGCACCGGCGCCCCGCCGATCCCCGCGGCGCCCATCAGCTGCGTCAGCATCAGCCCGTACTCGTCCGCCGTGCGGCGCCCGTCGGTGGATACGCGCCAGTGCCCGCGCAGGCTGGTGTCCTCGAACCAGCCGATCACCGTCTCCGTGTTGCCGACGTCGAAAACCAGGTCCATGGGGAAGTGCGAAAGTGCGAAAGTGCGAAAGTGCGGGAGTGCGGGAGTGCGAAAGTGGCGCGCTCCCGGTCTCCTCAGTGTCGCCCGTAGTGCGAGCGGGCCGCGAGGAAGTAGATGGCGGCTCCTTGCACGAGATAAACAAGGCGATCTGAATCGGTGATTCTACGCGAGCACTCACCCGGAACCCGATGCTTCAAGGCTTCCGGTTTGCCGATTCCGACGAACGGGTCACGGATGATTTCCTCGATCAGACGCATCACACGCAGTGCGGTGCGAGGGTTGGACCCGATCCACCAGGCAAGGTCCTGCCAGAACTCGCGATGCACAATCGCCTGCCGATCTTCCCCGGGAACGGCAGGCGATGGAGGGCGGCCGGTGGCGCGGCGCTTAGCGGCGGTCATAGTCAAACGGCTCCTTTACGTGCGGCCACTCCGGCACCACTCCCCACGCCCGGAGCTGGTCCTCGGCCCGCCGAAGCCGCGCCTCGAACTCCGGGTTCTGCTGCAGGAGAAGCATGGTGGAATTTCGCGGCTTTCCACGGCGTAGGCCGGCCTTCCACGTGGGGGCGATGCGCATTCGCTTGATCTGGGTCGTCGCCATGGCTCACTCGGTTCGGGGTGCGCAGATGCTGCCGAACGATGGCAACCGATTGCGCATCCGTCAAGTCCGTCCAGAAAGCGCCACGTACGTGCACGGGCGGGCTCGAGTGATCTCCGCGACAGGACTGGAAAACCGCGCTGGAGCCCGCATCGCACCGCTCCTTTTGGTCGGGCCCTCACCCGCTCGCTCAGGCTCGCACCCTCTCCCGCAAGCGGGAGAGGGTATAAACGTCACAAATACCTGCGGTGCGCTCCCGCTGTTGAAGCCTTGCGCGCCCAACCTACCAGGCGCGCAGGCCCTCGACGACCCGAGCAGGTGAAGCCCCGCCGGGCGAGCTCCGCGAGCCCAGGACGGGGCTTATGGCCGTTCCAGCCCCGGGTTTCAACCCCGGGTGCCATGCGCCGCGAACTCCGCCCTCCGGCCCCCTCACCCCGCCACGCGCACCGTTCCCGACGTCACCGTGCGCAGCACGCCGTCGGCGTCGCGGAGGAGGAGGGCGCCGGCGGGGCTGACGCCCAGCGCGGTGCCGGCGGTCTCCTGCGCACCGGTGACGCGGACGGGGCGGCCCTCCAGCGCGTCGCGGCGGCGCAGGGCGTCGAGCATGGCGCCGGTAAGCTGCGACGGCGGGTTGCGCAGCGCGCGGGCGACGGCGGTGGCCACGGCACCGGCTACCTCCACCCGCGGCGGGCTCCATCCCGCGACAATGCGCAGGCTGGTCGCGGTCGCGCGCACCTCGTCGGGAAAGTCGCCGGGGACGTGGAGGACGTTCAGGCCGATGCCCACGACCACGCTCCCCGGCCGCGCGCCGTCCCAGCTCCCCTCGCACAGGATGCCGGCCACCTTGCGCCCCGCCAGCTGCAGGTCGTTGGGCCACTTTACCTGCGTCACCGCGGGGCGCACGAACGGGTCGAGCGCCTCCGCCGCGGCCAGTCCGACGAGCAACGGCAGCAGCCCCGGCGCGGGAAGCGAGGCCGGGCGCGCCACCATCGACATCCACACCCCCACCCCCGGCGGCGACGACCAGGCGCGGCCGCTGCGCCCCCGCCCCGCCGTCTGCTCCTCCGCCAGCACCAGCGTGCCGTGCGGCGCGCCCCCGTCCGCCAGCGCGCGCGCGGCGTCGTTGGTGGAGCCGGTCCGCGCGAACAGGTGGACGGCGGGGAGGCC